>DUQM01000039.1 GCA_012837825.1 Actinomycetota bacterium
CAGAGACCTAAAATTTCTAATATGTTTTCATTGGCACTCATAAAACATCCTTAAATTTTTATGCTTAATTATGAAAAACCTGTTTGATTAAATATTTATAGATTAATTAAAATACTCTTTGCAATAATTTTGTAATATAACTGTAAATCGGGAGAAGATTCTCCCGATTTACTAATTTACATTTTTATTCAAAAAGACTTTTTAGCTCATTAGGTGGCTCTGACATTAATGACTTTTTCCAACCATCAAGTAAATTATCTTTTGTGATTTTAAAATAATCTACAGTAACAAAAGCTGGCGTTTCTTTTTCCAATATTCCATAAACACTGCACATAGCCATTGCTTCACCTATCTGATAAGGATAATCAGCTACTATCCCATAAACATTCTGCCCTTTTGCCATATCTATAGCACTTTCAAGGCCTATATCAATTGTAATAACTTTTACATCCTGCCTGTTTGCTTCTCTTAGTGCTGCAAGAACTCCACCCATTGCATTGTCAGTAACAACATATAAGCCTTCTATTTCAGGATTGGTTACAAGCATTCCAGCGATAATCTCATTAGCTTTTGAATAATCAGCTATTCCTGCTTCTGCAACTATTTCAATTTCAGGATATTTTTCCTGTATGGCTTTCTTAAAGGAACCGTCTCTTTGTTCTGTCACCCACATACCCATGTCGCCGTACAAGAAACCAATTTTCCCTTTTCCGCCAAGAGCTTCTGACATCATCTCTGCACAGGCAAGACCCATACCGACATTATCATCCCCTACAACACCTGCATAGTCTTCACCAAGCTTGTACCCATTAGGCACATTGCTTAAAAAAGATAGCTGAAGACCAGCATCTACAGCAGATCTAAATGCTTCGCTGGCTGATACGGGATCTAGTGCCAAAGCCATTAGAATCTTTGGATTCAAGGCTAATAAGGTTTCTATATTGTCTTTTACTTTTGCAACATCAACACCCGTATCCACACTACCGACAACATCAATATTCAAGTCTTCAAAAACAGACTTAGCTCCTGATTCTATTGCATCAAAAAAAACATGGCCACTGAACCACATAAATGTTGCACCATAATTTTCTTTTTTTATTGTTTCTTTTTCTTCATCAGTCAATACCAGATTGGCATCTTTAAAACTAACGGCCGGCTCACCATTAGGTCCTGTAGAAACCCATTCATCTGTGGTTTCTGTTTCTGCAGCCTGTGTTGTCTCAGTTGCGGTTGTTTCTGCAGCCTGTGTTGTCTCAGTTGCGGTTGTCGGTGAACAGCCAATAATTAGCACAAATACGGATAATACCAATCCAATAACTAAAAATAACTTAATTTTCTTCATTAACTCTACTCCTTTCTCTTTTACATTTTAGCTGACAATCAAATCTCAATTAACATCCTATGGGCTTTGTTAATTGATAATTATTTTGTGAAACTATTATTTCCACAAATAGAACAGTTAAAAAAATAAATAATTAACCAAACACCTCCTTTCTTTTAAAAAAATATTAGTGTTCTGAATTAAACTATATCCAGAGTTTCAATAATTTTTGGCAGCACCCTGATTACTTTGCCATTTGCGTCTCTTACTGCGGGAGCGATACCTAGTCTGTCGCAAATTTCATGCGCATTTGAGATAAACTTACCTTCAATTGAGCCAAAACCTATATAAAGATCACCATCGATAATTATTGCAGGTGCAATATATTTATGAGTCAGATGTATAAGTTCCAGCTTGTTTTCCTCGTCTTTCAGGTTCTTTAGCTCTAAATCAACATCAATTGCTTCAAAGAAAATCTTTGCAATAATGCAGTCAAAGCAACCTTCATCATAAAAAAGTGTAACTTTTGGTTTGTCTTTCATGATTTCTCCTTTTTTATTTTATTGTTTTCTTATTGATAACATTTTTTTTGCAGATTAGGGAAACTGTTGTTTTTAAATGTAACCGTTCTCATTATTATTAAAAAAAATATTAAAATACTTTACTTATATTATTTAGGTGTATAAAATAGTTTCATGGATGTAACCGTTCTCATTAAGAAATATAATATAGAATTTTATCTCAATGTCAAGAAATTTTAATAATTAATTTTCTTTACTGGAATCCGAGGTATGAATGAATATTAAAGATATTGCCAAAATGGCTGGTGTTTCCAAGGCGACTGTTTCAAGAGTATTAAATAATAGTGATGCCGTTGCTCCCCATACTCAAAAAAAAATATTATCAATAATCGATGAGGTCGGTTTCTTCCCCAATCATGTTGCTAGAAGCCTTAAAGTAAAACAAACTAAGACTATCGGGGTTATCGTTCCTGATATAGGAAATCCTTTTTATTTTGAGGTCATAAGAGGAATTGAAAAATTCCTGGATAAAAACGGTTTCAATATAATGCTGTGTAATTCATCATATAATGAAGAAAAAGAATTAAGATATCTGTCATTGTTGGCATCAAAAAAGGTTGACGGAATTATATTAGCTGCTTCCTCTGAAGATTCCAAAAGTTTAAAAAAATTAAGATTATGGAATATTCCATACGTGGTTTTTGACCTTCCTCAGTCTGAAAATATTGATAACTCGGTCTTAATTGATCACAGTTTATGCTCACACATAGGAACAAACTATCTTATAAAAAAGGGCCACAAAAAAATATTAATCATAGATGCCTGTAGGTATATGGCAGAATATTCAAAATACATTAAAGGATATATAAAAGCTCTTAATGAAAATAAAATCAATGTTGACAAAGATCTTATTCAGGAAACCACTCCCGATATAATAGGCGGGTATAACATAATAAAAAAAATGCTGCAAAATAATATTGAGTTTTCAGGCGTTCTTGCAATTTCAGATTTAGTGGCTGTAGGTGTCTATAAGGCTGCAAAAGTATTCGGCAAGTCTATTCCTGAGGATATTTCTGTAATAGGAAATGACGATATCCCTCTTGCTAGATATCTTTGTCCGCCCCTTACAACGATACAGCAACCTAAATTTTTAATAGGACATAGAAGTGCAGAGCTTTTATTGGAAAATATTTACAATAAAAATAATAAAGATAGCTATAAAACAATTTTATTAGATATAAGACTAATAAAAAGAGAGTCGGTAAAAGGAGAGAATCAATGAATTTTGAATTTGCAAAAAAAACATGGCCTGAACTTGAAGACTACATTAAAAAAAATGCTTTGATTATATTACCTGTTGCACAGATAGAAGAACATGGACCGCATCTTCCACTTGGCTGCGATACTTTTATTGGTACTGAGATAGGCAAACTTATAGCCGCCGAATTAGATAAAGATATCCCGACATTATTGATGCCTGCTGTATGGGCAGGCTATTCACCAAAAAAGATGATGAAGTGGCCGGGAACTATGAGGGTCAGAACTAATGTTGTTAAAGATTATGTTCATGATATCCTTGCATCTCTCTGTGAAATGGGTTTTGGTAAAATAGTAATAATAGACTCTCATGGCCAGCATAGAGGTATCCTGGAAATCGCTATAAGAGAAATTGCTGATGAATACAATGTTTATTGTGCTTTAACTAATCCTGTTTCTCTTTTTGCAGAAAAATTTTCAGAAATCAGGAAATCTCCAATAGGTGGCACAACACACGCCTGTGAATATGAAACTTCTTTACTGATGTCTTTCGGATATGATATTGATATGAGTAAGGCATCTGATGACGATATTCTGAAATACAAGTCAGAATATTACACAGCAGATGCATGCGGTATTAAAAAATATTTTATTTCGACCTGGGGTCTTCAGGAGAGCAAAACAGGCATTTACGGAGCTCCTTTGAAATCCAGTAAAGAAACAGGTGATATTCTAATAAGTGAAATAGTAAAAAATTATGTAAAACTGTGTAAGGATTACCATAAAATTAAAACTTTTTAAAGTTTTAATCAAATAATTGAAGTATACCTGTATATAGAAATTCAGGATGGTTGTTTTAACCGAAATACTTAATTGTGTCTGTTTCTTCTGTAGCTCAGAATGTCCATACTTTGGAGGTCAGACCTCCATCAACAACATATACTCACCAGCCATATAAGAAGATTCGCCTGATGCAAGAGATAATGCCGGTCTTACAACCTCTTCAGAATTTATTGCATCAGCTTTTATATATTCTGCTTTTCCACCATTTTGAATAATTTTTTCTTTTAAATTATTTCCATTATCTTTATTTTTGCCAGCAATTATCACAGTTACGCTTTCTCTGAAAACAACTCTGCAGCTATATTGCTCCAATACTCTGTGTTTTTCTTTGAGAATATATGTAACTAATCCTGAACACCACCTATACTAGCTAAAATAGTTGAATATGCTAGCAAATGGGCGGACAGGCCATGAATTGCCCTTATTATGTTGCTGGAGTCAAAACACTATTTCTTGAAAAACTTGCCTCAACTCATCAAATATTTAAAAAGAGATTTTAATACCAAAATGAATTCTAATTTAAAAGCCCCTGTATGATAAGCTCTGTCGCTTCTTCTTCATTAAGACCCCGGGACATAAGAGTTTCCAGCTGTTTTTTATCAACACTGCCAATAGAGGCTTCATGGGTGACATGAGCCGTTGCATTTCTTACCTCAACAATCGGAACAGCGCTTGCCTGGCCATTATCTTTTATGATTTCCTTGCAGTCAACATGTCCTCTTGAATAATCCCCCATAGCAATAAGTTTGTTAAAGATTTCAGCTTTTGCATTATCTCTTACTGCAACTCTTGAAGCAAGCACACCTTTTGAATTGCTACCATTCAGATAACCTGTTTCTCTTATTATAATTCTGTCATTTTCTGTTCCGCTTATCCTTGCTGTCATTTCAAGTACAGAATCAGGTCCGCATTCTGATTCAATGTCCATATCAATAAGCCCAACCCTGCCTTTTACCAGCTCAAATTCAGTTTTGAATTTTGCTTCTTTTTCAAGAACCACTTTTGTTTTGGGAATTACTTTAACTCCGCCTCCGTCACTATGTATATGTCTTTCAAAATATGAATATTTAGATTTTTCATGCAGGTGTATCTTTGCAAACATTTTATGAAGGACGTCTTTTGCAACAGGAAAAACGCAGTGTGCAAGAAGCGATATTGATGCGCCTTTTTCAACTTCAGCATCTATTTCGATATTCTGTACGGCATTTTCTGCAGTAACTCCGAAGCATAGGTGAACCGGTTTTATTATTATTTGATTTTCTTTTACAACAAGTCTGACCTTTACACCATCTTTAATTTTCTCTGCATTTATTTCAATCCCCTCTATAAGATTAGATGAGATAATTTTATCTTTATCTATTACTAATCTTGCAACATTCGGATCGTGCACTATGTCTTTTAGATCAGCTGCTTCATATAATATTTCTTCTTTTAACATCTTTATTTACATGTAATTATCATTATAAATGGGTTGATTTTATAAATTCCTCTCCAGTTTAGAAAAAAGAGGAATATTTTTATGGGCGCAGGAAAGACATTTGTCTTCAAAGTATTTCCTTATTTTGCTTACCTTTCCTTCGTCCAAAAGGGTTCCGCTGCAAAGAAGATAAGCATATTGCGCATTCTTTAATACTTCCAGGCTGTGGGTTATTAATATTATAGTGGCGCCATTGCTGTGAAGATATCTTATGGCTTCAAAGATATTGTCAAGAGAAGCAACATCTATCCCCGAGTCAGGTTCATCAAGTATAACCAGCTCAGGCTGCATGGCTACTATTGAGGCAAGTTCAAACTTTTTTCTTTCTCCTCCGCTGAGACTTTTATCTATAGCCCTGTCTACATATTCCCTGTAATCAATTCCCAGAATCGATAAAGCATTTATGATGCTGTCTTCCTTTTTATCTTTTGAGGACGCCTGCATAAACTGCCTGATTTTAAGACCTTCAAATCTTGCAGGTTCCTGCCAGCCCAGAGTTATTCCAAGTTCTGCCCTCTCAAAAACTCCGAGCTGTTTAAGAGAGAGGCCTTTATAAAAAATATCTCCTTCAAATTCTCTGCAACCTTCAAGACCCATTACAGTAGAAGCAAATGTCGATTTCCCTGCACCATTAGGCCCTACCACAGCATGGATCTCCCCTTTTTTAAAACCTAGGGTGAGGTTGTCCAATATCTTCTTTCCGTTAAAAGAAAGTGTAAGGTTTTCAGTTTTTAACAATGTTTTCATAATGATTCCTATTATACAACATTGCATTTTATATATGATCTGGAATTTTTAAAAGAAATTTAACAAATAATTATAGTTAAAGGAAAAAATCAAAAAACATAAAACTTTATATAAATTATACTAATCCGGTTTTAATATACAGAAAAACATAAAAAATTATTTTTCAAAAATTATTTTTAAACTAAAAAGGAAGGCTGTTTTTAAATCAGCCTTCCTTTTTATTAATTTTAATAAAAGTTCACTTTTTTATGCAGTCTCTTTTTAAACCTTATTTTACCATAAACTTCTCTACAATTGCCTGAGCTACAAAAGCCACTGCAAATAAAACGCTCACAATTATCATCAGGGGATGCACTTCTCTCCATTTGCCTCTTAATAGTTTTATTACCGTATAGCTTATAAAACCAAATCCGATACCGTATGAGATATTATAGGTAAAAGGCATGATGATGATTGTTAAAAATGCAGGTATTCCTACCTCCGCATTCTTAAAATCTATTTTTGAGACTATTGACATCATTAAAAAGCCGACAACAATAAGAGCAGGTGCCGTAACCGGATACTTGAATACTCCTTCCGCAACCTGCACACCTCCACCAATGACTTTAATAAGAGGTGCAAAGAATATTGAAAGCACAAACAATATACCGGTGGTTATTGGCATCAGTCCGGTTCTGCCACCTTCTGACACGCCTGATGCGCTTTCAATATATGTTGTTACAGAGCTTGCCCCGAAAAGACCTCCACCGACTGCTCCAAGCGAATCAACAAGCAATACATTCTTCAGATTTGCAAGATTGCCCTTTGAATCAAGCAGCTTGGCTTCTGCGCCGACCCCGATTATTGTCCCCATGGTATCAAAAAAGTCAGACATAAACAGGGCAAAAACCATGACAATGGCTCCTATGTTCAGCATTCCCTTGGTCCATACCGCCCCGACAAGGTCAGCTCTAAAAAATGTTGAGAAACTTTCCGAAGAGGGCAGAGCAACGATCTGCGTCGGGAGTGGAATTACTTTTGTAATCATTCCAAGAATAGCTGTGGCTACGATTCCGATTAAAATGGCTCCTTTAACTTTATAGGCAAGAAGAACTATGGTCAGCATAAGTCCAAATAAGGCAAGTAAAGTTACTCCCGAAGTGAAGTCCCCAAGCGTTACCATGGTTGCTACATCCGGTTTAACAAAACCAGCTTCCTGTGTTCCAATAAATGCTATGAATAATCCGATACCAACTCCTATTGAGTATTTTAGCTCCATGGGTATTGCGCGCATTATCATTTGTCTTAAACCGGTAAAAACAAGAATAGTTACGATAATTCCTTCAATTACAACAACTCCCATTGCCTGCTGCCAGGTCAGTCCGAGTCCGAATATTATCGTAAATACAACTGCTGCATTTATTCCCATTCCTGAAGCTAATGCAAATGGCGTATTCGTTGCTATGCCCATAAGCATGCTGAAAAATCCGGCACCAATACATGTCGCAACTATTGCTCCTTCATAAGGAACGCCTCCCTGGGATAATATGGCGGGATTTACAAATATTATGTAAGCCATGGTCATAAAGGTGGTTATCCCTGCAATGATTTCTGTTCTTACATTTGTGTTCCTTTCCTTGAATTTGAAATAACTCAAATCTGCACCTCCCGTTTGGTTTTTAAATAAAGTCTTCAATAAAATAAAGAAAAAAAGTTAAATTAATTTTAATAAAGTCAACGGTTTTTTTAAACATATTTATATATTATTTTTATTTTTAATTTTTGAAAGTATAATTTATAAAATGGAAACAATAAAAAATTTTTTTACTTCCGAAAATTTTAAGAATTTCTGGATTAATTTTTATAATGGTTTTGAAAATGTCCTTGATTTCATTTTCGGGAAAATAAAATATGAGCCCATAAGAGAGTTATTGTCAAATCCATGGTTCTGGATAATTTTTGTGGTTCTTGTTTTATTGTCTGTCATTTTCAGAAAGCGATAGTGTTTCTGATTTCCTGATTTGATTATTTATTTATAATAATTCAGGAACATGTTTTTTTAGTGGTCTTTCCTGATATCAGAGGACATTTTTCTGCTATTTGCTTTTTTTATAATTTCTGTATTCGGCAATCAGAAAAGCAGTAAGTGTTGCGGCAAAGATACTGAAAAATATTATAAGGCCTTTGTTTTCCCTGACCTTTTTACCGAATAAATGTACTCTTGAATTTTCTTTTTTTAAAAAATTCAGGAAATTCTCATCCAGAAGATCCCTTTCCTCTTCCTTGAGATTTTCTATTCTCTCAATTATTTTCTCTTCAAGATTTTCACCGGGTTTTATGGAAATATCTTTTGCGATCTTTAATATTTTGCTTAATTTGCTCATAAAAACTGCCTTTTTAAAAATTTATTACTATTTGGTTATTTTTTCCTTGATTATCTTTCTGGCTCTGTGAATATTTGTTTTGACAGTTCCCACAGGCTTTTTTAATATTTCTGCTATTTCAAGATAGCTGTAGTCCTGAAAATCTCTCAGAATAAGCGGTATCCTGTAATTTTCTTCCAGATTTACAACTATTTTTAGTATTTCTCTTACCATTTCCTTATCCTGAAAAAATTTTTCTACATTCTGCTTTGCTTCACAGAAGATTACCTCTGCTCTCTCCTCTATCATATTATCAAGGCTTACTTTTTTATTTGCAGCTCTTGATTTAATTTTTATCTTATCGATACATGTATTTACAGTCAGTTTTCTTATCCATGTCTTAAAGCTGGAAAGACCCCTGAAGCCTGAAATTGCAAGATATGCTTTTACAAACACCTCCTGGCTTATATCTTCGGCCTCATGTGAATCTCTTATCATAAAAAAAGCAGTTGTATAGACATATTTTGAATGCCTTCTTACAAGCTCTTCAAAAGCAGCCTTGTCTCCTTTTCTGCTTCTTGCAACAAGGACTTCGTCTTTGATTGTGTTATCGTTTTTCAAATTGATTTTTTATTTCCTTTTGCTGTGTTTCTGTTTTTTATTTTCCATCAGCTAATTAACGGCTGTTATCGGGGACTCGGCAAGAATCAGGGATAAACTAATAAATGATCCGTTTCTGTAAATCTCCACTTCTATCTTGTCATCAACATTATGTCTCAGCATCTGGGCATAAAGTTCAAAGCTGGTTTTTATTTCCCGACCATCAAATTTTGTAAGAACATCTCCTGCTCTCATTCCTGCCTGTTCTGCCGGATAGCCCCGCGATACACCGGCTATAAGCACACCCGGCACTTCACCCTGGCCGGTATCCATCTCTATACCCATATAAGGAATTCTTGCTTTCCCATATTTGATTATCTGTTCTGCAATATTTACAGCAGTATCACTCGGTATGGCAAAACCTATACCGGCGCTTGCGCCGCTTGGCGAAAATATAAGATTATTTATTCCTATAACTTGCGCCGAAATATTTATAAGAGGCCCCCCGCTGTTCCCGGGATTGATTGCCGTATCAGTCTGTATAAGATCTACCATCGGAAGCATGTCGCTTGAAAGAGTAATATCCCTGCCTTTTGCGCTTACAACTCCGAATGTTACAGTCTGCTCTATGGCAAACGGGCTTCCTATTGCAATTACCATTTCTCCAACCTTCACATTTTCAATAGAGGTAAAGCTTGCTTTCTTCAGACCCGAAGCCTCTATTTTCACCACAGCAATATCTGTGTCTTTGTTAAAACCTGTGAGCTCTGCCTTATATTCTTTTTCATCAATTGTTCTTACTATTATCTCGTCTGCTCCGGCAATAACATGTTCGTTGGTAATTATATAACCATCTTCCGTATAAATTATTCCTGATCCCACGCCTGCATCTGTAAGAATATTTCTTCTATCCAAAACTTTTATCCTTATATTTACAACGGAAGGAGACACTTCTTCCACAAGAGCCGTGATGGCGCTGTTAAGTTCCTTTAATGAAAAATTTTCAGACAGTCTTTCATTTCCGGGTTCGTTCATTGTGCTTTCTGTTTTGTTATTTTCCTTTTCCTGTATGCCTGGCTGGGAAACTGTTGTGCTGCCGACAGAACTGTTATTTCCTCTCAGTAATTCTGCCGGAGAGGTTTTATTTATTACAGATAATATTCCAACTGTAAAAAAGAACCCTACTGCTATAAGCACCACGGCTGCAATTATAAAAAGACAGCCTTTCAGAAAAACCGGTCTGATACCGTCATTTTCATCATTATAGTTATTATCCATTTTCCCCCCGAATTTCTTCTTCGCCCGACGTAGTTTCAGTAAAATCTTCTATCTTCAGCTGTCCGGACTTCATTTTTATTATATCTTCCTGCATTTTGACTGCTGCATCTTCTGCAGAAATATTTCCTGCTATCAGGCTTTCAATATTTAATTTTATTACTTCCCTGACAAGCCTTAGGTCTTCTTCAGGTATCTGCCCCCTGCATATTTTTACCTGAAGCAAAGTATTATAAAGAATATCATTTGTCATAATATCTTCCCTCTCCAACCCTGTAACAGAAGGATAGGAAGATGTATTGAGCATCCAGGCTTTCTGTATTTCATTTGATATCATATAGTTTATAAAACTTCTGGCATATTCAAAATTTTTTAAAGCAGAATTGACATTTACCATAAATCCCATTCCTGTAACCATCGGGGTCGGGTTGGAAAGCGCTCCGGTTGCCTTTGGTATTTTTGATACGCCGAAGTCAATACCTGCTTCCTCGTACTCTTCTATAGCCCATGAACCATTTATTATCATTGCCGTATTTCCTGCTTTGAAAGAATCGTTTATTTCTTCATAGTCGATATCAAATGGAATTATGTTTTCAACATTATAAACTTCCTCCAGAAAGCCCAGGGTTTTCTGAACTGACTGATTGTTTAAACTGATTGAACCGCTATCATAATCATATATCCAGTCAAGATAACCCCCCATAAATGGCAGCACCCATTCCGGCTGACCTGCATTTAATAAAAATCCATAAATCCCGGCTGCAGGATCGGTATTTTCCCTTGTATAAGTTAATACCTCTTCAAAATTTGAAGGAGGCCGGGAAATGATTTCTCTGTTATAAAAAAATAAAAGGAAGTCTGCTGCATTAAACGGAACAACATATCTTTTCCTGTCAAAAAATGTAAGTTCATTTAATCCCGGAATAAATTTATTGTAATCAAATTCATCAGTCAGATCTTTCAGGACATTCTCTTTTGCAAGTTTTTTCATATTATTCATTCCAAGAAGTATGATATCGGGACCTGCTCCCGCAAGACTTGCTGCGCTGAAAGTATCCATCAGCTCTTCCTCGCTTCGATAGTGTTTTACTTCTATGCTTATGTTTGGATTTTCTCTTTTAAAACTTTCAATATTTTCCATTAAAAATATTCTCTCTTTCGGCTTGCAACTGTTCCAGAATGTAACCGAATGTATTGCATCGGTTTCCTGGCTGTGCTTATCGTCTGTTTCATTTTCAGCTGCCCGTTTGGTTGAGGTTGTTGCCATATTGTCAGAATTCTCTGTCTTTTTTCCCGCACAACCGGAAAAAACCATACCGGTCATGAAGAAAATGATAAAAACAGCAATAATTATTTTCGACAATCTGAAAAAACATGTATGCTTTTTATTTAAATGAAACATAATCTGACCTTTAAATATAATTATTAATCATGGCTGTTGCCAAAAACAGTATCCAAAATATGCAATAGTATAAATTTTAAGGCATTTCAACCGAGTCTTCAAAAAAAACTTCGAAATCATAATGCGTAAAATCTTCAGCGTACTTACTGAATAAAACATTAAGAGAAAAGTCCTGTTCCTCCTTTGGAAGAAGCTCGCTTTCCTTTATGAAACATTTCCTGACCTGAACAACTCTGTCTCTCATATCATAAAAAGTTGATAAAAGATTTATATTAACAGCTTTGCTTTCCCCGATATTGACAATTTTCCCGTTGATTGTGAGTATATCATTTTTATAGGTAAAATTCTCTTTGTTGACTATTATGTTGCTTTTAAGCAGCTTGTAATAATCTTTGTAGTTAACGCCGATTTTTATGGTATCCACCCCTATATATTTATTATTATCAGACAGCATGTATGTAAACGGTATTTTGCTGTCGGGCCTTAAATAATTGGTGTTTACGCCGATTTTATCAGAATAAATATTGCTTCCTTTCCTATCCAGAAAATCTATTGTCAGCAGAATATTTGTCTTTGTTGAGTTTGATAAATTAAGTATCTCCCCCATTACACAGAGATTGCCGAAATGATCAAGAAAAACATTGGTATTTTTTATTTTCACCCCGATTGATGTAGTAATGTCGGTCTTTATTTTTTCATAGTCAAAAAATATAAGACTTATGCTTTTTTTATCATCCTGAAGCAAGTTGTCAATAGTTGTGGCAGCAGATTCTTTTACATGTGTACCGTTTGTTTCCTGTCGCAAAGGGAAATCGCCGGGAATGCTGCCGCTAAAATCTTTTATTCTGCTGCACGAAGCAGACACTAACAATATTAAAAGAATGACCGATAGAAGCAATAATTTTTTAAAATTAGCATTCTTCATCTTTGCCGGCAACAAAACCGCTTTCTGTAAAATGGTTTTTTTCATCGACATGTACGATTTTCGGTAAAAAACCATCTGCCTCTTTGGGTTCGAGGCTGCAGAAAGCCATAATGATTACCTTTTCTCCTTTATTTATTAACCGGGCAGCCGCACCGTTCAGGCAAATAGTTCCGCTTTTGCTTTCACCTTCAATTACATAGGTTTCAAGCCTCTGCCCTGAGTCTATGCTCACCACCATTACTTTTTCATAAGGGATGATTCCTGCTTTTTTCATTAAAAAGCTATCGATGGTAATGCTTCCCACATAATCGACCCTTGCTTCGGTAACGGTTGCTCTGTGTATTTTGCTTTTTAAAATATTTATTAGCAATTTCAGCCTTTTCCTTATAATTAAGTCAACAATAATACATTCATAATTGCTTAAAGTAAATATGGTTTTAAGCCATATTTAAGGCTCTGTATTTATGACTTTGTTGTCTATCAGTCTTGTTTTTCCAAACCATACTGCAGATGCAATAAGTACTTTTGATTTTCCCCCGTCCAGCTTTCTAACAGTTTTTAAGTCCTCAGGATCTCTTATATCAAAATAATCTATTTTTTTTATAAAGCTGCACCCTTTAAGCATTTTCATGGCATTTTGTCTTGCGGTTGCAATACTTCTTCCTCTTTTGATTTCATTCTCAGCCATAATTATCGCCAGATAAAGAATGTTCGCATTTTTTCTTTCTTCAGGATTCAGATATGCATTTCTTGAGCTGAGAGCAAGACCGTCTGGCTCTCTTATTGTTTCACATTCGACAATCTGCACATCTACATCAAGGTCTGAAACCATCTTTTTTAAGATTGCAAGCTGCTGAAAATCTTTTAAGCCAAAATATGCTTTGTCCGGACTTATTATATTAAATAATTTTAAAACAACAGTGCAGACACCCCTGAAATGTCCGGGGCGGAATTTTCCGCACATTATTTTTTCCATCTTTTCCACATTGACATATGTCAGGTGATTATCCGGATACATCTCCGATGGTTCAGGATAAAAAATTATGTCTGCCCCCTCCCTGTCCGCCAGAATTCTGTCTCTCTCAAAATCCCTTGGGTATCTTACAAAGTCTTCATTAGGCCCGAACTGCACCGGATTTACAAAAATACTTACAGCTGTTATGTCGCACTCTTTTCTGGATTTTTTAATCAGAGAAATATGTCCTTCATGCAAAAAACCCATGGTGGGCACCAGCCCTATTTTTTTTCCTTCTTTTTTAAGATCTTTTATAATCCTGTTTATCTCGTTTTTTCTTTTAATTGTCTTGATCAATATGAATGCTCCTGTGCAGGAAATTCTTTGCTTTTTACTTCTCTGATATAATCATTGAAGCATTTTTTCATAATCCGGGCGATTTCAGCATATCTTTTTACAAATTTGGGCTTATATCTCTCAAAAAGTCCAAGCATGTCATGAGCAACAAGAACCTGTCCGTCACAGTCCGAACCGGCTCCTATCCCTATGGTGGGAACTTTTACACTGTCTGTGATTTCCTTTGCAAGAGCGGACGGAATTTTTTCAAGCACTATTGCAAAAACACCTGCTTTCTCTATTTTCCCGGCATCGTTTATTATTTTCTCGGATTCTTCTTTTGTGGAACCCCTGAGTCCGTATCCTCCAAAGACATTCACCGACTGAGGGGTAAGCCCGAGATGACCCATTACAGGTATGCCTGCGTCAACTATTTTTTTTATGGTTTCCAGAACTTCTTCGCCGCCTTCAAGTTTTATCGCGCTCACTCTTGCTTCTTTCAGAAGTCTGCCGGCATTTTTCAGAGCTTCTTCACTGCTTGTCTGATATGACATAAAAGGCATATCTCCTACAACAAATGCGTTTTTTATTCCCCTTGTAACTGCTTTACAGTGGTGAAGCATTTCTTCCATGGTAACAGGAATCGTGCTCTCATATCCAAGAACAACATTTGCCAGCGAGTCTCCTACAAGAACCATGTCAATACCGGCTTCATCAAGCATTGTTGCCATTAAAAAATCATAGCAGGTAAGCATTGTGATCTTTTCGCTTTTCTGTTTCATCTCTATAAGGGTATTTATGGTTACTTTTTTTCTTTCAGACATTTTTTCTCCAGTAATATTGTTAATTTAATAATCTTTATAAAAGTTTCTTTATTTCAAACAAATCAAGAAATTCATTATATGTCCTCATGTCTATCCATTTGTTTTCCCTGGCAATATCAGCGGTAAAACGGCCAAGAAGACTATAAACATCGGCATAATTGCTGCCCATTCTTGATTTTATATTTTCCAGATGATTTCTAACCGTGCCGACGTCCCCTCTTGCGATGGGCCCTGTCAGCGAATTATTTGTACCGAGCTTCCTGATATTATCAATTGTTCCCTGTGAAAGAGATATAATGCCCTCCATGAAGATTTCGGGCCTGACGCCTATTTCTTTTCCCATTCTTTCAACTATATTAAGAAGACCTATAAGATAGTTTGATGCCATGCATGCGCATGCATGATAAATGGCTTTTGAGCTGTTTTCAATAAAAATACTTTTCCCGTTAAGAAAACCCACTATCCTTTCAGCTGTCCGGCATGCTTTTTTATCTTTTTTATCATAAGTGATTCCAAAAAGAGTGCCTTTTATCGAATTTGCCGAATTCAGATAGTCCGCAAATGACTTCATCGGGTGAATACAGCATACAGAAGCTCCGGAAGATTTTGCAGCATCAAGAACATCCAGGCCTTTCAAGCCGCTGAAATGAATGACTGTCTTCCCTTCCCCTGTTATTCCGTTCTTTTCAAATAATTCTTTGCATACATTTTTTATCGAGTCGTCCGGGACACATATTAATATGCAGTCTGCCTTCCGGGCTGCTTCTTTATTATTAACAATAAAAACAGTCTTTCTGTTTATTTTTTTTATTATTCTTTCTGCATTGCTGACAGACTCCTCTCTTCTCCCCGATACCGATACAAGATTAATGCCCCTGTCGATGCCTGAAGAAAAACAATAAGCAAGAGTCAGACCCAGTCTTCCGGGTCCTATTATGCAGATATCTGATTTTTCTTCTTTTTTCATGATTTCTGTCGTTTTAAAAAGTCAGGACAGTCTGATGTGTTGAAAAGCATGAGCCGGTATTGAATTTAAATTATCAATAATTAATATAAAAATAAATGATAGCCTGCATTCCCTGAAGGAAAATTTTAAGAAATCCTTATCGGCATTAATAGATAGATCAGATTCTTTGCTTTTACATTTCTTATAAGAACCGGCTTTAAAGATTCCTCAACCGAAAAGATAAACTTCTCTTCATCAAGCATATTTATACCCTCAAGAAGAAAATAAGGGTTGAACGCTATTTCTATTTTTCCCTCTGCATAAGCTATATCCACTTCCTCGCTGGAATTTCCGACCTCCTTGATGTTCATTGACACATACATTTTTCCATCACCTATTTCAATCTTTATGGGAATATTGTCCTGAGATATGGAAGATGTTCTTTTAACTACTTCATTTACCTTGTCTTTATCAAGAATTATATTGTGTTTGAATTCTTTTGGTATCAACTGTTTATATTCAGGAAATTTTCCGGACAGCAACCTTGAAATTATCATTGTCTCTGTTCCGTCTTCATTTGCAAGCAGAAAGCTTATCTGGTTTTCTTCAATATTTATTTCAGTTGTTTTTCCTGTGTAATCGCTTTTTACAATATTATCCAGCACTTTATTTGGAACAACAACCTTTATAGGATCTCCCGAATAGTCAATTTTCTCCTCAATAAATGCAAGCCTGTAACTGTCCGTACCAACTATTTTAATATAACTGGAAGACGATTTGTCTTCTTCATCAAGAGAAGAATTGTCAACTTCTATAAGTATACCGGTCAGAATGGCCCTGCTTTCCTCTCCTGAAGCTGATTTTATAACCTTGTTTAAAAGTTTTTTAAAAATATCAAAATCAATTTTAAATTTTGTCTTTTCTGTCGTTGTCGGAAATTCCGGATACTCATCTATTGCAAATGTGTTTAAATTAAAAACACTTTTTTCACACATTACCTTTAACTGATTAGTGTTTATGTCGAGAGCAACAGAAACTTTTGATTCCGGAAAATTTCTTAAAATATTAATAAATATTTTGGCCGGAACGACTGCTCTTCCTTTTTCGATTATCTTTGCTTTCAAAGAGGATTTTATGCTTGTTTCAAGATCTGTACTATATATATTAAGCACATCGTCTGCTTCAATCAGTATTCCGCTTAAGGCAGATATAAGGCTTTTTGATGTTGCAACTCTGCTGGCAAAATTCAGTTTATTTAAGAGTTCGTTTTTTGTAATTTCAAATTTCATAATAACCTCTTAAAGTATTTAATAAATATTTTAAAAATCAAGATTAAGGATATTTTATATTAAAATAAGAAAAATTCCCAAAAAATAAAATCTTTAGATCTGATATCCGGTGATAACTATTAATATGTTTTTAATAAACTATATAAATAGAGATTATAGTATTAATAAAATGTTTAAAATGTAGAGAAAAACCAAAACCCCTGTATTGTATGTATAGAAAATCAAAAAACTATTTTAAAAAAGTGATTATTTTTGTATAGAAAATCAAAAAACTATTTTAAAAAAAATCAATAAATAAAAATCAGGACTTTATTAAACATTATTATTTTATTAAACAGGAACAGGAATAATTTTTTTAAACAGTAGCTTTACATTTTTTATACAGAGCTTTTAATCTTATTTGTCAGTTCCTGTACTTCATTATAAACCTTGCGGTCAGTCTTTAATAAAGTAGATATCTTGTTAACAGCATAGATTACCGTAGGATGATCCCTGTTGCCGATATCTTTGCCTATTTTAGGAAGAGATGAGTTTGTAAGTTCCCTTGATAAATACATGGCAACATGGCGCGCATGAGAAATAAGAGAACTTCTTTTTGAACTGGTAAGGTCATTTATGGAAACTGAATAATACCTTGAAACCTCTTTAAGTATTTTTGATATGGTTATTAGTATCTCTTTGTTGTCGGGGAGAATGTCTTTCAGAACTTTGTTTGCTATTTCAAAATCAGGAATAGTTTTTGTCAGTGAGGAAAATGCGATAACTCTTGTAAGAGCGCCTTCAAGCTCTCTTATGTTTGAGGTAAAGTTTTCAGCTATTAATGTAAAAATGTCATCAGATATATAAACACCTACTTTTTCTCTGGAACAGTATTTTTTAAGAATAGCTATTCTGGTTTCCAGATCTGGCTGGGTGATATCTGTAACAAGACCCCATTCAAAACGCGAGCGAAGCCTGTCTTCAAGCGAAGAGATGTCTTTGGGTGCGCGATCGCTTGTAAGCACTATCTGTCTGTTTGTGTTATGAAGCGCATTAAAAGTATGGAAAAACTCTTCCTGGCTGGCTTCTTTCTGTTCCAGAAAATGTATATCATCTATTAATAATACATCATTTGTTCTGTAAGCGGACTTAAAAGACATTATGTTCTTGTCCCTTATTGCATTTATGAAGTCTGTAATGAATTGTTCCGCAGAAACATACTTTACTCTTGTATCAGGAAAAAGCTGGTTGGTGTATTGTCCGATTGCATGCAGCAGATGTGTTTTTCCAAGCCCCACTCCACCTTATATAAAAAGGGGGTTATATGATTTGCCGGGATTTTCACAAATTGCAACTGCTGCATTACAGGCAAATTCATTATTTCTTCCGATTACAAAAGTATCAAAAGTATATTTTATATTAAAAGACTGATTAAGGGTTTTTTCTTTTACATTCTGTGATTTAAAATTGTCTGCATCGCCTGATGTTGTGGAGTCAATGGTATTTCCGGCAGGATTTTTTCTGGAAATCTCCGAATCAACTATGATTTTTATTTTACAACTGCGTTTTAATATATTATATACAGAATCGCTTATTATATTATTATACCTGGTTTGAAACCACTCTTTTGCAAAGTCGCTTGATACGGAAATAGTTAAAATATTTTTTTTAAAAGATATTGGTACTATGCTTTCAAACCAGGTTTTAAATGTGGGAGTGTTTACCGAGTTTTTTATATCGTTTAATATATTGCCCCAAAGATCGTTTATGTTTTCTTCCATAAGCCAATATTAAAAATTATTTGAATAATATTCAAGGTATTTGGCTCCTTTTTTGGAGAGCCTTTTTTTTCCTGAAGCATAGGTTTTTAAAAGACCTTCCTTTTCAAGAAAAGATAATTCCCTGAAAGAGGTTGAAACGGAAAAACCGAGCTCTTTTGAAATTTTTGAGGGTCCTACCTCTTCAAGCTCAAGAATAAGAAAAAGAATTTTCATCTGCCTCATTGAAAGTTTTTTTAACAAATATTCATCTGCCGGCTTAACAGCAGGACTCGTACCCCTGCTGCTTGCCGAAGAATCTCTTGCCGTTGAAAAGTCTTTCCCTGTAATACTTTCTGTGGTACCGGAGCCGGGAGGACCGGTCTTTATGTTTTCCTGTAATTCCCTGCCGGGCCCGGTTTTGTCCGGCTTGGGAAGTTCGTTTATAGAAAGATCAACGCGTTCATAAGCAGTATCGGTATTAATTGAGAGAGTAACAACCGTGCCGTTTTTTATATTATCTTTTATATCAAGCATTCCCCCTGAAAAAGCTATGGTTTCATTTACGATCGGAAGACCTGATCCAACACCTCTAATAAATTTTTTCATTTTAGAGGTTGCGGAAGTGTAACCCGGAAGAATTGCTTTTTCCTTATCGAAGATTCCGGGGCCCTGATCAGATATCATTATTTTGTTACCATTATTAAGCACCGTTATTATAATTTCCTTAAAACTGGCATGAATCAGGTTTTCTATTATCTCTTTTATAATGGTATAGGGTATCCTGCCTCCCTGGCTGTGAGACATGCCATATACTTCTTCGGTGGTTTTATTTATAAAATCCGGTACATTATCAAAGCTCAGATCAACTATTCTTGGAAGGCTTCGCAGACTGTCATAAACTGCTATTCTTACAAAAATACTGAAATCTGTTTTGTTATCAGAAGTTTCCAGAGAAATGTCGCTGATATTATTCATAATAAAAAAATAAAAGAATTATATAGAAATAAAAAAAATGAAAAGCACAATCTTAAAACACTAAAAACAATATTTTTTCATTTTTCAAAAATAAAAAACTTTCTACAGGCAAAAACATGTTGATAATAAAAAAAGTTATCATAAAATCAAATAAAATTACAGATAAAAAAAATAAAATGAAATGGTAAATACTGGCATTTTTCAAAGTTATTGACATATTTTTATACACCTGTTGAAAACTTAACAAAGTATTTTAGAAAGTAGCTTGAGCAAGAAAAAAATGTGAAAAAAAGCGAAAAAAAATGAAAACCACGAGAACAAATGTTTGAGTGCTGATTTGTTGACTTATTGATAATAATAAGTTTAAAATGTATTATTTGTATACAAATGACAACTTATTATAGTAATAGGCAGGAAAAATGAAGAGAACTTACCAACCTAATACAAGGAAAAGGAAGAAAAAACATGGTTTTCTCCAGAGAATGAGAACCAGAAACGGCAGAAAAATAATAGCAAACAGAAGAAGAAAAGGTAGAAAAGTACTGTCTGCATAATTGCCGGAGGATGAAATAAAGATCGAAGGCATAAAAGGTAAAAGAATGTTCAAAGAAACTCTGGATACAGGGCAAAAGATAAGCTCAAATTATTTTCTTACCTATATAAAGAAAACTGAAGAAAAAAACTGTATAAGAGTTGGTTTTATAGTAACAAAAAAAATTGGAAATGCCATTGTCAGAAATAAAATAAAAAGAAGAATCAGGGAAGCTTTAAGAAACATAAAGCATGATACGGACAGAGGCATTGCAATGGTGTTTATTGCAAGAAAAGCAGTTATTGAAGCAGGCTATTTAAACATAACAGAAGTATTAAAAAAAGTATTAGGAAAAATAAAGTAGTTTTGCCTGTTCTGCTTATATAAAGAATGAAAAAAATATTGATTTTTATTATAAGTATTTACAAAAAACACATATCTCCTTTTTTTCCACCAAGTTGCAGATTTTATCCGACTTGTTCGGTCTATGCTGTTCAGGCAATTGAAAAATACGGAGCAATAAAAGGTAGCATTAAGGCGATATACAGAATATTAAGATGTAACCCGTTTAATAAGGGCGGGTATGACCCAGTAAAATAGACGGAGGTTATTTTGGGGTGGCTAGCAAATTTACTTAAGCCTATAGAGAATGTTTTAGGATATATAATTGAGTTTTTCTACAACTGGATTCCAAGCTATGGAATAGCAATAATTCTTCTTACCATTACTGTAAGAATTATATTATTGCCGCTTACAATCAGCCAGACAAAATCAATGGCAAAAATGCAGATGCTCCAGCCCGAGCTCAAGGAGATACAGCAGAAATACAAGGGTGATCAGCAGAGAATACAGCAGGAAACAATGGAGTTTTACAAAAAAAATAATGTAAATCCGCTGAGCGGCTGCCTTCCTCTTATTTTGCAGATGCCTGTATTTTTTGCATTATTTCAGATGCTGAGGGCTCTTGGTATAAATGCATTTGGGGGTGGTGCGCAGACACTATATAAATTTTTGTGGCTTGACCTTACAAGTCGGGACCCTTTTTATATTTTACCGATATTGATGGTTATTACTATGATAATTTCGTCAAGGTTAACACAGACCGATGCTACAAAAACAGGGATGAGCGCTGTTCTTATGACATACGGGCTTCCTCTTGTTTTTGGGTTTATATCTTTCAGAATGCAGTCAGGAATTCTGGTTTACTGGGTTACTACGAATATATGGTCTATAGGACAGCAATGGATAGTAAACAAAATGATTAAAAAAGAAAAAGATAAGGCAGAAAGTAAAAAGCGGCTTGCCGGGGAACCTGAATCAAAATCTGAAAACGAGGAAAAAATTATTATCAAACCTAAGAAAAAGAAAAGAAGAAAATAGCTTAAACAGGAGTTGAAATGTCTGAAAATACAAGCATGGAAGAAGCTATAAGTAAATTTGTTGAATCTCTTGAAGAAGAACAAAAAAACGATAGATTGCTTGAATCTAATAACACAAAAGAAACATATATAAATGAAGATACAGAAGAATACTACGAAGATATAATACTAGAAGAAAAGTGTCCCATAGGGGATAATTTAGACAAGGTTGAGAAAATTAAGAATTTTGTTAAAAAGATTGTTGCTCTTGTAACGGATAGCGAGGTTTCTGAAGTTACATATGATGAAGAAAGTGGGAAAATAAATATATACGGCAGAGATCTGGGAATCGCAATTGGGAAAAATGGGAAGAATATGGAAGCGATTGAGTATATTTTTAATCTATATATAAAAAGAAAAGATCTGTCTGAAAAAGCTATAACAATAGATATAAAAGATTATAAGAAAAAGAAGTATGAAACTATAAAAAACATGGCATTAAAAATGGCTGGAAAAGTTGTAAAGGAACAGAAGAAAATAATATTGAAGCCAATGCCGTCCCATGAAAGAAAAATAATACACGATGTTTTATCTGAAAACAAAGAAGTGGAGACAAGGAGCAAAAACAAAGAGCCGTACAGGCGCATAATTATATACCCCTTAAAGGAAAAATAAAAAAGGCGCCTCGAGCGCCATTTTTTTTGCCAAACGGAGAAAAGAAGATGTATGAAAAAGATACAATAGTGGCATTGGCTACAAAAGCAGGTGATTCTGCAATTAATATAATCAAGCTTAGCGGCGAAAGAGCAATAGAAATAGCTGACAGTATTTTTAGGGCAGAGAGCAATAAAAAAATAAAGGATATTAATACTTATAATATTACATACGGGAAAGTATATGATGAAAAAGAGGAGATAATAGATGAAGCAATAGTATCTGTTATGAAGGGTCCGAAGTCATATACGAGGGAAGATGTTGTTGAGATCAACTGTCATGGAGGAATAGCGTCTGTAAATAAAATAATGGATGTTTTATTAAAGAACGGAGCAAGAATAGCTGAGCCCGGGGAATTTACAAAAAGGGCTTTCCTGAACGGGAGAATCGATCTTAGTCAGGCTGAAGCTGTAGTTGATATAATAAATGCGAAAAATATCGCAAGCCTGAAAATTGCTGCAAATAATCTTTCAGGAAATTCGGGAAAAAAAATAAGAGAAATACGCGATAGGATAACAGACATAATTTCTGAACTGGAAGCGGGGATTGATTTTGTTGAGGAAGATCTGGAGACCATACCAATAAGCAAAGCTCTAAAAGAAACAGAAAACATAAAAGAAGAAATAAAAGAGCTGATAGCAAATGAGAAGAAATCTGAAATTATCAAAGAAGGAATAAAAATTGCAATTACAGGGAAGCCAAATGTTGGAAAATCCAGCCTGCTAAATATTCTGGCAGGAAAAGACAAGTCAATCGTAACACACATACCGGGCACCACAAGAGATGTGATAGAGGAAACGGTAAATTTTGACGGAGTTCCTATTATATTTAAGGATACGGCAGGCATAAGAGATTCAAAGAATATTATTGAAAAAATAGGTGTAAAAAGAAGCAGGGAAGAAATTAAAAATGCGGATATGGTAATAGTTATTTTTGATAATTCAAAAAAATTAACTGAAGAAGATATAGAGCTGTTAAAAATTACAAGCGGATCAAAAAGAATAATTCTATTAAATAAAATTGATTTAAAGAGAAAGGCTGAAATAGAAAAATTAAATAAAAATATTTCAGAGGAAATAATAAAGATATCGGCAAAAGAAAAAATTGGAATAAATGCAGTAGTTGAGAAAATAAAGAAAATGGCTATAGGCAGTAATGAATTTTTATATGAAGAAAAGATAATAGTAAATAAAAGACAGAGAATTCTGCTGGAAGATTCATTGGTGGATATTGAAAATGCAATTAAAACAATTGAAATGAACTATTCTGAAGAATACATAATAACAGACCTTAAGTCTGCAAATAATAAAATAGCAGAAATTACCGGTGAAAATACTGCCGAAGAGATATTAAATAAAATATTTAGCAAATTTTGTATTGGAAAATAATTACGACAAAAAATTGCAGGGTATTGAAAAATGGCGAATGTTTCACGTGAAACAAATAAAAATGAATATGATGTAATCATAGTAGGGGCAGGATTATGCGGCTCAGAATCCGCTGCTTTAATATCAAAATACAACATAAAAACACTGATTATAAACATAAGCATGGATAATCCCGGATATATCAAGTACGAAAATGTAATAAAAGATATTGCGGGGGAGACAATTGAAAGAATAAACAGGGTTGAAGGGTTTTTTGCTAAAAATATTAAAAGATCAGCCATTCTTCATAAAAGAACAGAGAATAAGGGGTATGATGCCTGTATAATAGACAGAAAAAGATTTTCATTAAACTATAAGTATTTTTTGGAAACCCGGAAAAATATTGACACAAGACAGGGCCTTGTAAAGAAAATAAAAATTAAGGAAAAAGGTAATTTTGAAGTTTTGCTAAATGATGGTGAAGAATATGTGTCTGAGTTTCTTATAATATCCTGTGGAACTTTTTTAAACGGATTAACTTTTTTCGGAGAAAATAAAATAAAGGCCGGAAGACACGGAGAGATATCTTCGGTCAGCCTGGCAGAGAATCTTAAGGAGGCAGGCATTGCTTTTGAAAGAAAAAGTGTTTATGTGCCTGCGCGCATAGATGGAAAAAATATAGAAAAATATGAAAAAATAATAAATAAGGAATTTGCAAGCCCCGCAAATAAAAAAAATAGAAAATTTGCATTAAGTACATTTTATAAAAATGAGTTAAATGATATTTACAAAAACGGAGCTGACAATATTTATAAAAAATATATAAATACAGCAAAAGAAAATAAATATCCGGAAATATTTATGCTGTATCCTGAAAGTTTTGAAACACAAGAATATACTATTGAAAATTTTATAAGTGTTAAAGAAGAACCATTGCAGGAGCAAATAATAAATCAGATATATTGCCTTGAGAGAGTTATCCTGACCCGACCTTCCTATATGATTGAATATGACGGAGTTAAAGCCAATCAACTTACAAATAATTATGAATCAAAAATTTACAGTAAGCTATATTTCCCGGGAGAGATAAACGGAACAGGAGGATATGCAGAAATAGTATATCAGGGTATTTTGTCGGCGGCAGAAATTATTAATAAGTTTTATAAAAAGAAACTGATTAATATGAAATAATCAGTTTCTTAAATAGATGTTTCACGTGGAACATGGGAGATATTATTAAGAAAAATGAAGAGTTTTGATGTAATAGTTGTAGGTGCCGGTCATGCAGGCTGTGAAGCTGCTTTAGTAACCGCCAGACTTGGTCTCAAAACTTTATTACTTACAATAAATCTGGATAAAATAGCTTTAATGCCCTGCAATCCATCTATTGGCGGAGTGGGGAAGAGCCAGCTTATTGCAGAGCTGGATGCTCTTGGCGGAGAAATGCCTAAAGTTGCGGACGAGACTTTTATACAGATAAAAACGCTTAACATCAACAAGGGGCCTGCCGTACAGTCAAAACGAGCACAAATTGATAAAAAAGAATATGAAATTTTAATGAAAAACATAATAACCGGAACTGAGAATCTGACTTTAAGACAGGGGATTGTAAGAAAAATATTATTAAAAGATTTAAAAATTTCCGGAGTTGAGACAGAAGAAGGCTCTGCCTTTTTATGTAATTCTCTTGTGATAGCTACGGGTACTTTTTTAAGAGGAAGAATAATAATAGGAGACAAGGAGTATCCGGCAGGCAGAATGGGGGAATATCCATCAGCAAGACTAACTTCAAGCCTTAATGCTATTGGAATGAAAACAGATAGATACCAAACTGCAACCCCACCAAGAATAGACAGCAGAACTATTGATTTTAATAAAATGACAGAGCAGCCCGGAGAAGACAATATCTGCTTTTCATTCTGGAAAAAATCTCGGAATAAGTCAAAAATTTCAAGTTTTCTGACTTATACAAATAAAAAAACTCACGAAGTTGTATTGGCAAATATAAATAAATCTCCTATTAAGTCAGGCATAATCAATACACATGGGCCCAGACACTGTCCTTCAATAGACAGAAAGGTCATTAACTTTCCTGAAAAAATAAAGCACCCCGTTTTCATAGAACCTGAAGGCAGGAACACCAATGAAGTATACCTTCAGGGGCTCACAACAAGTATGCCTGTAGAAGTTCAGAAGATGATTGTAAATTCAGTCACAGGGCTTGAAAGTGCAAGAATAATAAGACCCGGGTATGCAGTAGAATATGATTATATTTATCCCAATCAGCTGAATCTTACGCTTGAATCAAAATCCATAGAGAATTTATATTTCGCAGGACAGATCAATGGTACCAGCGGCTATGAAGAAGCAGGAGTTCAGGGTTTTGTTGCCGGTGCCAATGCGTCTTTAAAACTTATGGGGAAACCGCCATTTATTCCAAAAAGAGAGGAAAGCTATATAGGCGTTCTTATTGATGATCTTCTTACAAAAGAATTGGTTGAACCTTATAGAATGTATACTTCCCGTGCTGAGCAAAGACTTCTTTTAAGAGCCGACAATGCAGATATCAGGCTTGCCGGATATGGTTATTCAATTGGCTTAATAAGTACCAAAAATTATAAAAAAGTATTATCAAAGATAAAAAATATTGAAAAGCTTACAAATCTTTTAAAAAGCAGATTTGCCAAACCGGGTAAAGAAACAAGCAGAATATTTGCTGAAATAGGTACATCCGATATTGAGAGCCCTGTAAGATTATATGATTTGTTGAAAAGGCCAGAGATTAAAATCCTGGGGCTTCTTAAATATTTTCAGCTTGATGATGTTAATTTTAGTTCAGAAGTTTTGCAGCAGGCGGAGATTAATATTAAATATGAAGGATATATAATCAAGCAGATGGAAGAAAACAAGAAATATAGCTCGATTGATAAAATCACCCTTCCTTCCAATATAGACTACCATAATGTGTCCGGCCTGACTTTCAGTGCACAGGAAAAATTAAATTTTTTCAAGCCCGAAACACTTGGTCAGGCATCAAGAATAGCAGGAGTTTCTCCTGCAGACATATCAATACTGATGATTAATCTTAAATCAAAAAAGATATAAATTTTTCCTTGAATTAATAACCCCATTTGCTAAAATTAAGGATAATTTACTTTTCTATAAAAGCATAAAAGTTTACCAAGAAATTGCTTTAACTGAAAACTTAATGAAGCAGCCGGGAGTTAAAGTAGTTTCAGCTAAAGAGGCATGAATTCCTTTTCTTTGGGAATTCAGAGAAATTGAAGCAAGTGAGAAAGTTTCCGAAACACCGGAAAAGCATCCTGGAGATCTTTTTAGTTATTAAGAATAAGTTAATACAATAATTAGATAATTATAATAATTTAATACATGTTTTGTTTTCCGGATTTTTTATTTTAAG
>DUQM01000040.1 GCA_012837825.1 Actinomycetota bacterium
AACCGGGGAAAAAACAGGTGAGAATTCTACGGGTTTTCTGCCAAAACATATGCCGATTTTTTCATAAAAATTTATCATATTTTCACTTACATATCTTTGCTTTATTGCATCTCTTGTAGGCATATATTCAATATTCCCATTTATTACACGGGTTACAGTTACAGCCGAAATGCCATTGGCAATAAGGATTACCGCTCCGGCGCCAATTTCTTTTCCAAAGTTGGCATCCATCGCACTGGTACTTCCTGAGCGTACAAGATAAGCAGGAACAGTTTCCCTGATCTCGGGCACCTCATTCATTTTTTCTACAAAAAGCCCCTGCTCCTTCATAAACTGCTTGAACTCGGGATCACTTTTTGCCAGATGACTCAGATTCTGTGCAACATATTTTCCTGCCCCGCTAAGTTTTTTATGTCCGAATGAATCAACTGCCACAGTTGAATCTGTTATAGTTGTTCCTGTCGCATCCTTCATCCCTTCCGCAACAACAATCATATATGTTCCTGCCTTATTTTCACTTTCCCCGACCCTTCTCATGAAAGTTTCTTTCATATGTTTGTATACAATATTAAAATCGACGGGAACTTCAGGAATCAGAATACAATCAGCATCAGCTGCAATTCCTCCTCTGAAAGCAGTATGTCCTGCGTATCTTCCAAAAACTTCAATAACCATTACCCTGTTATGGCTTCTTCCGGTTGTTTTTAAATCATTTACATATCTGGCGATCCTGTTTATGGTTGAATCCCCACCCACGGAATAGGTTTGCAGATCAAGATCCATAGTCTTGGGAGCATGGACTGCGGTTATGCCGTTTTCTTCCAGGTCAACAACAGCGCTGCCTGTATCATCTCCTCCTGATATTATAAGCGCTCCTATATTAAATTTATCCAGCCCGGAACATATTTTTTTATATTTTTCAGGATCCTCTATTTTTGATATTTTAACTCTTGAATTCCCTGCTTCGGAACCGGCAACTATTGAGGATATCCGGTCAATTTTTACAGAATCCAGTTTGATAATATTTTCACTTGAATCAAGATTGTAAAGGCCGGCATAACCATTGGGAATCAGATAGGCATCAATTCCATATGATTTTGCCATCAGTGCCGCTCCTTTTATAACCGAGTTAAGACCCCCGCAGTCCCCGCCGCTTGTTATTATTCCAATTGCTTTGTCCTTTAACATTTTTGTTTCTCCTTTACTCATCTAAATCACTGCTCTAATGTAAGCTTGTATTTCTTTTTCATCAGGCTGTACCGGATCAGATGCCAGACCAGGCTTGGTTTTTCTTGCCGGTCTTCATTGCCATACTTCGATATTTTCAATAAAAATTATTTTTTATATCCCATGTACGCAATCCAAACCTGCTTAAATAAACCGGTATGTTCTTATATAACGGATTTGCTTTTTCAATTTCGTTTATCATGTCTCTTTTGTGGCTTGACTTTTCTCCGCAAAGGATAGTGATGGAGCCGCCTTCTCCACCTGCACCATTTACTTTCCACCCGATAGCTCCGCACTGTTTGGCAATCTCGATTATCTCCATACTGTTATTGCTTACAAGCGAGGAATTTAATTCATACTGAGCTTCCGTATTTTCAATCATTGATCTTCCAAACGTATTGAAATCCCCGGAATATAATGAATCTTTTGCAAGCTCCGCTGTCTTTCGCAATCTTTCAAGTTTTGGATTATCGATACCGGCATTTTCCAGCTCTGAAATTACTTTTTCATGAACCGCAGAAGAACTGTGTGATTTGCCCATAAAAATTAGGACAAGCCTTCTTTCAAGTTCCCACCATATCGAATTAGGAATATATATCTGTGAGACTGTGGCATGCGGATAATTATACATTTCCATATAATTGATCCCGCCGTATGCTGAGCATAACTGATCCTGTATTCCCGACTGCAAATGAAGAAGATCTGTTTCGACTTTATGTGCTGCATATGCAACCTCATGGGGCGTCATCCGTCCTTCATTAAGGCAATCCAGCGCTCCGATAAGAGCCACGCTTACAGCTGCCGAAGTACCTGTTGAGCATCCTGCAGGGGCTTCTGAAAATATGGATATCCTCAAAGCAATATCTTTTGGTATCTTCATATACTCAATTGCAGCCTCAAGCAGAGGATGTTTTCCCCATCCCGAAACTTCCGGTTTGACAATATACTGATCACCGTAATTTTCTGCAAATAATGTAATCCTGTCTTTCTGGGTTTCTGAAGGAAAAATTTCTATCTGTGTTTCCACATACGGATAAACACCTATATTAAATACTTTTCCATAACCAGCAAACCATGTATCTGTCCATCCGCCATTGTCACATATCCTTATAGGGGCAACACTGTTTATGACTCTTAGCCTGTTTTGAGTAATATTGGGGTCCAATTATATCTTCCTTGTTAATATTTTATTTAGCAAAATAGTATATCATACAAGATATTTTATGAAAAAAATTTAGTTTTAAAAATATTTATTAGCAACAGAGTATAAATTTAAAAATATTTCAATGTCTCTGTTGTAAAAACTGATTTAATAAGCCTCACTTACACTCTTAACCTGCAGATAGCTCCTCAGAATCATAAAAATTATTTTGGCATCAAAAAGATAGTCTTTTTTCATAAAATTTTCCGTAATTCTTAAAGCATTTCCTTTGCGGCGCCTGATATATCATCCCCATCAAATATGTCTTTTAGAGGTAATGGCAAAATGATTTCAGATTGCAGGCATTACATTCCCGCTACAGACAGGCAGATAAACACCGGTAATAGAACCGGCAAGGTCTGAAGCAAGAAAACAGACTGCATTTGCTATTTCAATATCCGTAACTCTTCTTCCCAAAGGAAGTCTTTCTATATAGGGAAAATCCTGGTTTATATTCCTTTCGCTTCCATCAGTATTGCGGCATCCCTCGCTTATCGTCCATCCGGGAGCAACCTGGTTTACTGTAATATTATATTTTCCTACCTCTTTTGCCAGTACTCGCAAAACACCATCCATCCCTCTCTTTCCGGAAACATAAGCGGACTGTGTTATAAAATTCTGCATTGCACACTCTGTATTGATTCCTATTACTCTGCCATATTTCTGCTTTATCATGTCAGGAACAAATGCTTTTGCCATGTAAACATTATGCATTACACAGGATTTGAACTGACTCTCATAATCTTCCGGAGCCTGTTCCAGGACATTTTTCCAGTCTATCTGTATAACTGCATTATTTACAATGATGTCTGTTATCCCCATTTTTTTGAATATTTCATTTTTCATTGACATAACTGAATCAATATCTGTAACATCTGCCTGTATGGCAACAGCTTTAACAGAATATTTACTATTTACCTCATCTTCCAGTTCGTCTGCAAAATCTTTTTTGTTATAGTAGCAAATCCCGATATTGGCTCCACATTCTGCCAAGGAACGCACAATTGTACGTCCGAGTTCTCCTGTAGCACCTGTAACAACTGCAGTTTTACCAGTCAGATCAATTTTCATAGTGTCTCCTATTGTAAAAAAATATTATAATTTCTATTGAAACTAATAATATAAAACTTAAATTGATTATTCTTTATCTATAACAATAAACCAGGTTTAATATTTTATTTTTATCTGTTTTTTACTTATATTACCATGAATCTATGTTACCATAGATTCATAAGGTAGAAACACTGTCTTTATGGCTTAATTAAAAAAATAAGTCATTGATAATAGGAAAGAGGTAAAATGATGCGAAATTCAAATGCTTTAATTGTAAATGGGAGCCCAAGGAAGAATGGAAACTGTCATTATCTTATCAATTCTCTCATCAGAGGGATTGGGGAAAACAATGGGACTTATGATCTTATCAACCTGCGGGAATTAAAAATTTCCCCATGTGATGCCTGTGAATCATGCACCGGAAACAAATCTAAAGGCTGTATCAAACATGATGACATGACTGACCTGTATATTAAAATAGAAAAATCAGATTCAATTGTCTTTGCCTCTCCCACTTATTGGTTTAATGTCTCTGCACAGACCAAGCTATTTATAGACAGACTGTATGCTATCTATAAAAGTGGTTTAAATGAAAAAAATATCGGAGTTATTTTAACTTATGGCGATAAAGATGTCTTTTCTTCAGGAGGAGTAAACGCTTTAAGAAGCTTCCAGGATATTTGTAATTATGTAAATGCCAGGCTTGTCGGCATAGTCCATGCAAGTGCTAACAAAGCAGGTGAAATAAAAAATAATTCAGCCAAACTGGAAGAAGCATATAATCTGGG
>DUQM01000041.1 GCA_012837825.1 Actinomycetota bacterium
TTCCTTGTAGTTTAATAAATTTTTAGCATTAAAATTATTTTTTTTAACCATATGTTTCCTCGCTTAGTCTTTTTCTGAATATTGCTTCTGTTATCAATGAGCCGATAAAAACTACCCCGACTATTATGTATTGATATTCGAGAGCCAATCCCAATATAGTTATTCCGTTTCTTACAATAGAAATTAGTAATACTCCGAAAAAAGTACCAAGAATATGGGGTTGCCCATCTTTTATAATTGTTTTCCCTATCAATACAGCTGCAATGCTATCCATTAAATAAACTCCGGCTGCTGCTGATGGAAAATAAACTCCTGTCATCATACTGGTAAAAATCCCGCCCATAACTGCAAGGACTCCTGCAAACATAAAAGCATTCAATTTAAGAAGATTCGGATTTAGACCTAATGTACGGGTTATCATATCATTTGTTCCTGCAACATATAGATGATATGATGATTTTGTTCTGGTCATTAATAAATGAAGAATCAGAAAAATTGCAAGGCTTAATATTATTAGGGTAGATATCCCAAAAACAGAACTTTTTCCAAATTTCACAAAACTAAGAGGTATATTGTTGGTAATATTCATTCCTTTTGTATAGGTAACTACTATACCGGTAAAAAGAAGCTTTGTGCCCAGAGTAGTTATTGTAGAAGGAAAATGAAGATATCCTACAAAAAATCCATTCAGACCCCCAAGCAAAACTCCCATTAAAAGCGTTAATATTATCGCAACAAAAATCGGCAGCCCCTTGCTCATGAATCCGAGACAAAAAGCTGAGCCTATTGTTGCAATAACACCTATCGATAAATCTATTTCACCGATGACAAATACAAGAGTAAGTCCCAAAGCCTGTATTAATAAGGGTGACATATTTTTTAAAATCAATAATAAATTGGCAGGCTGAATAAAACGTGGGGTTATAACAGTAAAAATAATAAAAATAAGCAATATTGCAATCAAGGTTATATAATGTTGCAATCTCCATAAAATATTCTTTTTTAGATCAAGAGATTCCACCTAAATTTCTCCTTATAGAAATAATAATATATACTACTTGTATTTATGCAAAAATAATTTATAGAATTAATATTCATTTTTAAAACTTGCACTTTTTTTCTTATTTACTTAATTTTATATTTTATAATTATTTTCATTTTCATCATTACCCATAACCAGGATATGATGCAATAAAATATCCTCTGTAAGATCGGATGTGAGAAATTGTTTAGTAATTATTCCATCCTGCATTACAAAAACTCTGTCAGATATGAGCAATGCTTCTGATATATCACTCGTAATATATAGTGAAGGTATATTATCTCTGATAGCGAATTCTCTGATAATTTTGTAAAAATATTCTTTTGTACCGATATCTATACCAGCTGATATATCATCAAAAATAAATAATTTTGGAAGATCTTGTACTTTCCCTCCGACTACTACTTTTTGCTGATTTCCTCCACTGAGGAAATTGATTTTTTGTTCCTGGGAAACATACTTTACGGAAAAATCCTTTAAAATTGTTTCAGTAAGTTTGTTTTCTTTCTTACGGCTCAAGATATTACTTCTGCTGATCTTTTTTAAATTAGGTATCATTAAGTTCTCCCTGATTGAGCATTCAAGCATAAGACTTTTATTAGTTCTGTCTTCAGGTATGAGACTGACACCCTGCCTGAGTGCTGATGCTGTTGAATTTATTTTTATTTTCTGACCATCGATAAAAATTTCACCTGAATCTAATTTCCTGTAGCCAAATATTGCTTCTGCCAACTCAGTTTTACCGGATCCAACCAGCCCTACTAAAGCAACAACTTCTCCCTTGTATATTTTAAAAGTTGCACTCTTAACCTTATTTCCAACCTTTAAATCTCTGGCTTCCATCAATGGTCTGAGACTTTCACGATTTTTTTCAAGAACCCTGCTTTTTCCATTTGAATCAATCATTTCTGCAGCAGTTCCGGTTATCTTTTCTGCCAATTGTTTTTCATTAAGTTCGCTTACCTTATAAGTCCCTATGTTTTTGCCATCTCTTAAAACAGTTACGGAATCTGCTAGTTTAAATATTTCTCCAAGCCTGTGTGAAACATAAATAATAGAAACACCTGTCTTTCTCAGGTTATTTATAAATGCAAATAAATTATTTACTTCGTTATAAGATAATGAAGCAGTAGGCTCGTCAAACACCATTATTTTTGAATTTTTAGAAATCAATACTCTCGCAATTGTAACCATTGTCCTTTGTGCAGAAGTTAAAAGCATTACTGGTTTATGGATATCTATTGAGAATTCCTTTAATTGTTCAAAAATTACTTTTGCCTTCCTCTCCATTTGTCTTTTACTGGTAAAGCCTGGTAAAACAGATTTCGGTTCATTGCCAAGAAATATATTTTCTGCAGCATTCAAAAAAGGAACAAGATTTTCCTCCTGATAAACAAAATGTATACCGAGTAAACCCATTTCGCATGAAGAGGAAATATTTGTCCGTTTTCCATCAATAATTATTTCCCCTTCATCCTTTTGGTAAATACCACTCAATATTTTTATTAATGTAGATTTTCCAGCACCATTTTTGCCAACCAGAGCATGAATTTCTCCTTTTTTAACGTGCAGGGTTACATTATCTAAAGCCTGAACACCTGTAAAAGATTTATAAATGTTATTAAGCTCAATTATATTTTCCATTTTCATGACACTTGTAATTATATTATTTTTTTCTAGCTACTGGTAAATAATCAGTAGCTAGAAAAACAGAAAAAATGAATATTAAAAAAAACAAATATTTTAATAATCCCAACCTAGGCCTGCATCTTTAAATTCCTGAGTACAGGAAATAGTAACACCACCAGTTTCAGGGAAATTATCTGCCTTTCCAGGGAAGTTGTTGTAAATATCAACCAAAGGCATTACATGCTGGTATGCAAGTTCTTCGCCTGCAAAATATTTAATCGCACACTTAGCTGCAACAACCCCGATTGCATAACCATCCTGCTGAACAGCAGACAGAACAGGTAGACCTTGCCTCATCAAATTTAGAACTGGCTCAAACGCATCAATACCTATAATAGCTACTTTATCATTAAGTCCAAGAGCATCTACTGCAAGAGCTGGACCTACAACTGGTTCACCATAATATCCGGTGAGCACATCTACATCCGGATTACTCTGAAGATAAGCTTCAGTTTTTATTCTTGAATCCTCAGCGCCATTTGTCTGATCATAAGGAACAGATGCCAGCTTAATTCCAGGATAAAGATCCAGTTTCATTTTTCCTGCATCTCTTCTTATATCAATACTTGATACACCCGGAGTATATAATTCAACAACATTACCTTTTACTTCTCCGTCATATTTGGCAGCAAGATAAGAAATAATATTATTGGCATTTTTAATTCCATTTACCAACTGGTCAGCCCATAAGTGTGTCAGGACATTAGTTCCGGTTATGTTTGCTTCCACATCTATCATAGGTATTCCCGCATCCGCTGCTGCATCAATAGCTTTTCTGAAAACCTGGTTATCTCCAAGTGTCAAGATAATAAGATCAGGTTTCGCAGCAACAAGACTTAGGAGATCTTCAGACTGTTTCTGCTGATCACCACCAGCATCTGTTACAGTTACTTCAGCTCCTGCAGCTTCAAGTGTTTCTTTTGCGCCTTTTGCTGATAAAACATTCCATTCATTAGCTTGCCACAGAGTACAAATAGCTATTTTCTTTCCTGCAAGCTCACTGCCTGTTAGCTGTCCGCTTCCCCCGGCAGATGACTTTGCTTCCTGAGCTGCTTCTGTTCCTTCAGTTTCTTCTACATCTTCCTTTACAGCTACTGTTGCTTCTGCTGATGATGAAGAACTGGTACAACCAAATAATACTATACTGCCTATAACAGCAATAACAAGTATAGCTGTTACCATTAACTTAATCTTCATTTTTTCCTTCCTTAATCATTTGCTTTGTTTATAAACTACAGGATTTTTTCTCCTGCTTTAAAAATAGTGTATGTTATTATTCCCCCCTTCTTATAATTTCAATATCTGGTAAATCATTTATCAATTGTCATTTATTTCTTTAGTCGCAATTAAATCTATTCCTTTTTCAATAAAATCTTTTTTTAAAATCTGGTGGAATTGCACAGGCAATTTTATGATTAATTGTTCTATTATTTTTTTCCCTTTTGCCCAATCGTCTTTTTTAATCGGTTTAGAGCTTCTTACTGGCACAACTTTATAATCTCCGCTCACAATTTTTACTGTGCTGGTAAAAATTCTTCTGGGTTCAAATGCTTCAAATTTTGCGTATTCCCTTCCCTTCAAACATTTTGCACCGTCTATTTCTATTTCGGATTCATTTCCGATGACAGAAATATGACAAGATTTCGGACAGATTATACATGTTATTTCTTTTTTCATTTCAGGAAACGACCTCTATTTCTATTATCTCATCGCTGTTTTGTTTAAAAATATTTTTATTTAAACTTAAAACAACCATTTCAGATGGTATTGCATATGGCAGTTTTTTTTCAAAAACGATATCCTTGCTGTTTTTAAAAATAAATCTTGGATTATCTAAATATTCGGTAACCCTGATATATATATTACTATCAACAGCTTCAATGCTTGTATCAGCAGTCTGGGGAACAATGCTTTTAATTCCTTTTCCAGGACTTAAAATTACTTTTTTCCTACCTTTCGCAATTTTCCCTTGTGAGAATAAAGCAGCATTTTTGCCTGCCTGATAACCATCAATAGAAGCATAATCAGCCAAATCATAAACCTGGACTAGATTTCCACAAGCAAAAAATCCTTCCAGGGAAACCTGCATTAAATTATCTACAAAAGGACCGCCAGTCCTAGGATCTATTTTTATTCCCGCAGGATTTAATAATTCTATTTCCGGAATCAGCCCTACTGATAAAAGCAAAGTATCGCATTCTATGAATCTCTCACTTTTTGAAATACATTGAAAAGATTTATTTATACGTGTAAATTTTATACCCTCTATTCTTTCTTTTCCTTTAATAAAGGTTATCGTATGGTTTAAAAATAAAGGTATATTAAAATCTTCAAGACACTGGACAACATTTCTTCGCAATCCACTTGGTCTGTCCAGAATTTCTATCACTGCTTCCACTTTTGCACCTTCGATTGTACACCTTCTTGCCATAATAAGACCGATATCTCCTGAGCCAAGGATGACAATTTTATTGCCGACCTTTAAACCATCTATATTCATTAGTCTCTGAGCTGTTCCTGCAGTAAATACTCCTGCCGGCCTAAATCCGGGAATATTAATATTGCCTCTTGTTCTTTCCCGACAACCCATTGCAAAAATAACTGATTTTGATTCAACTTCTTCTATTCCCAATTCAGTATTTATCAAAGTAATTCTCTTATCTCTAGTTATATCCAGAACAGTTGTATCCAGTAAAAAATTTATGTCATAATCCTTTATTTCAGAAAGATTCCTATGTGCATATTCAGGACCTGTCAGTTCAAGCTTATATCTTTTTAAACCAAATCCAGGATGTATACATTGCTGTAGGAGTCCTCCGAGCCATTTATGACGATCAATCAACAATATTTTTTCAGCCCCATTATCTTTTGCTCCAAGAACTGCAGCCAGGCCGGCGGGGCCGGCACCTATTATTACCACTTCATATTTTTTAAGTATTTTTTTATTGTTTCTTTTAGTCATTATTAGGAATCTATTATCACATTGGAATTTTTATTATTTTTTAAAATCTGGCTTACAGGGATACCTGTCTCTCTTGATATGATTTTTAATGTTCTGCTAAGATCAAAAGAACCTTGGCATCTTCCAAAACCGACTCTTGTTTTAAATTTTAAAGCATCAAGAGTAATTGCTGGAATCGGAGAATGAATTGCTGAAACTATATCGCCTTCCGTGATGTTTTCACACCTGCATATTATTCTCCCAAAAAGTTTGTTTTCATTGATTAACTTTTTCTGTTCGTCAGTATCAAGATTTTTAAATAATTCGCTTATTTTATAATTTATTATTGAACCAGGATCCTTTTTCTGCATATTCAGTTTTTCATTTATAGTATTCAAAACATATTTTGCTATCGCCGGCGCTGAGGCAACACCTGGGGATTCAATTCCTGCAACATTTATTAAGCCTTTTACATTATCACTTTCCTTTATAAAAAAGTCTCCAGTAATTCCCGAAGCTCTTATTCCTGAAAATCCGGTTATGATTTTCTTTAAATCAATATTGTTGTTTAAAATTTCTTCTGCTTTACTGAGTACCTCTTTAAACCCTTCTTTTGTAGTGGATATATCAAATTTGTCTTTAGATATTTCAGAATTACCTCCAAAAATCACACTCCCGTTAATGGTCGGAAAAACAACTACACCTTTACCCTCTTTTGTTGGAACCTTGAAACATGGTCTTGTAACAAGGTTGTTGCAACTTTTATCCATTATATAATATTCACCTTTACGAGGAGTTATTCTAAAACTATCATCTCCAGCCATTCTCATGATATATTCGGCATCTATTCCTGCACAATTAATAACTATGCTACAATTAAGTTTATTTTTATCTGTAACAACGCCTGTCACCTTTTTTTTGTCTATCAAAAGGTTTGATACGTTATTATTAAAAAAGAATTTAACATTATTAACTGATGAATACTCTGCTAGTGCTATAACTAATCTGTGTATATCAACAATTCCACAGCTTGGGACTGAGAGGGCTGCAAGTGCTTTTTTATTTATATTCGGTTCTTTTTCCAATATCTGTTCTCTTCGTATTATTTCAGTATTTTGTACACCGTTTTTAATTGCGCGTTCACGAAGTTTTTTTAAGTTATCTATTTCATTTTCATTAAATCCAATAATAAAAGCTCCAGTAGTTCTATATTGCACACCTAGCTCACTGCAATATTGAGGATACATTTCATTTCCTTCAACATTAAATATGGCCTTAAGTGAGCCAGGATTTGGATCATGTCCTCCATGGACTATCCCCCCATTTGCCTTGCTCTGACCACCAAAGCAAACATAGGAATCTTTATCTACCACAGCTGTTTTAAGTTTGTAATTGCTTAATTCCCTGGCTATGGAACATCCTATTACTCCTGCACCGATAATGATTACATCAAAATTTTTACAATTATCCATCTTTTATTGAAAATAGGTTAGAATAAA
>DUQM01000042.1 GCA_012837825.1 Actinomycetota bacterium
AATATAAATATGAATATAAATATGAATATAAATATGAATATAAATATGAACATGAATGTGGAAATATAAATATGAATTATAATAATTATTTTATTGTTTTTATTAACGGGAGGAATTAATGTCTAAAGGCGGGAATTATCTGTTTACTTCTGAGTCAGTCACTGAAGGTCATCCTGATAAGATGTGCGACCAGATAAGTGATGCTATCCTGGATGCCATAATTAGTGATGATAAAAAAGCAAGAGTTGCGGTGGAAACTCTTGTAAAAACCGGTCTGATTGTAATTGCTGGAGAAATAACAACTAAAACTTATGTGGAAATACCTGATATAGTAAGAGATGTTGTCAAAGATATCGGCTATACAAGAGCAAAGTACGGCTTTGATGCCGATACATGCGGTGTTGTTGTGACAGTCGGCAAGCAATCCAATGATATAAATATGGGCGTCTCAAAAGCTTTTGAAGCAAAGATTGGCAATGGGTATAATGATGAGCTTGATCTTCAGGGTGCCGGGGACCAGGGTATGATGTTTGGATTTGCATGTAATGAAACACCGGAATATATGCCGCTTCCAATTCAGCTTGCACACAAACTTGCCCAGCGTCTTGCCGAGGTAAGAAAATCAGGCATGATACCTTATCTTCGCCCTGACGGAAAAACACAGGTAACAATTCGCTACGATGCCTGGAAGCCTGTAAAGGTCGATACAATAGTTGTTTCAACACAGCACAAACCTGAAATAGACATTGAAAGCCAGATAGCTCCGGACATGAAAGAGTTTGTAATCAAGCCCATTATTCCTGAAGAGTATCTGGATGATTATAAAATATTTGTAAATCCTACCGGTTCATTTGTTACCGGGGGTCCAATGGGGGATTCCGGACTGACCGGAAGAAAAATAATAGTGGATACTTACGGAGGCATGGCAAGACATGGAGGCGGTGCTTTTTCAGGCAAGGATCCTTCAAAAGTTGACAGATCTGCTGCTTATGCTGCAAGGCATGTAGCAAAGAATCTTGTTGCAGCAGGGGCTGCTGACAAAATAGAAGTACAGATTGCATATGCCATAGGAGTTGCTCATCCTGTTTCAGTAATGGTTGAAACTTATAATACTGAAAAAGCGGACAGGTCAAAAATTGAAGAATGTGTTAAAGAAATATTTGACCTCAGACCTGCAGCAATAATAAAAAATCTTGATCTTTTAAGGCCGATATACAGAAAGACAGCTTCCTACGGACATTTCGGAAGAAATGACAGAGATTTTACCTGGGAAAGACTGGATAAGGTTGAAGATGTTAAAAATTATCTCGGCCTTTAATTGAAAATATTATTTTCGGTATAATTAATAAAAAATGAAGGTAAGGTATGCTGAAGTTTATTTGAATATAAGAACTTCCGAAATTGATTCTGCCTTTGATTATATAATACCTGAAAATATTCAGAATGATGTTAAAAAAGGGTCTGTTGTAATTGTTCCTTTTGGCAAAAAAACGCTAAAAGGAATAGTTTCCAGAATAAAAAATCACTCTTCCTTTGATTCAGAAAAAATAAAAGCAGTAAAAGGTGTTTTTGCTGATTATAATATCGGCAGAGAACAGATAAAGCTTGCTCACTGGATGTCATATTATTATATTGGTTCCATGGGAAATGCATTAAGGCTGTTTATGCCCCCCGGGTTTAATTTTAAAGAAACAAAAAAAATACCTGCCTTAAAAAAAAAGAAAATATATAAATTATCTCAATTTACGGAAAATCCTGAAATCTATCTGAAATCAAGGCCATCGCAAAAGAAAATAATTGAATTTCTTGAGAATGTGCCCCAGTCGGAGAAAGAGGAACTTTTAAGAAAAACAGGTTCAAATCCATGGTCGCTGAATCAGCTTTTAAAAAAAGGATACATATCTGAACAATCCTTAACTGTAAAAAAAGATTTCAGTTATGATGATTATC
>DUQM01000043.1 GCA_012837825.1 Actinomycetota bacterium
AACCGCTCGGAGGGGAAATGAATTTTAACTATTTTACCAAATACCAGATATTTTACAATATTATTTTTTCTTTTTATTATAAATATCGTACATATTTATTAAATTATCTTATCTGATCTCCTGATACGGCATTTTCAACAGTTCTTATTGATTTTACTATACCTTTCAGGATCTTTGCTGTTTTCCTTATTTCAGTGATGTCAATGTCTTTAGAGGTTTTATTTTGCATGTTGCTGCAAACTTTCTGTCCTCAAGTTTTCTCCGAAGATTCGTTTTTTCTTTAATATCAAAAGATTTATCGTTTGCTGATGTCAGGTTTTTCATTTATCCTCAACACAATATGAAGCAAATGTATTAATCCTGAATTGAGCTTAACAATTATTATATTGTTTCTATAATAATAATAGGGTTATCAGACTTTGTAAAAACTATTTTGAGAGCTTAAAAAACAGCTGGAAAGGTTTTTCATGATTGCAGGAAAATATTTTGAAGTGATTGATTATACATCCGATGTAAAAATAAAAGCTTATGGCAAGACAATGAAAGAGCTGTTTGAAAACTCTGCAAAAGGAATGTTTTTTCTTATCAGTGAAAATAAAGAGCATGATTTAAAGGTCAGGCAGGAAATATCGATATTTGCCGGATACAAGGTTTCATATGAAGACATGCTTCTTCTCTGGCTTGAAAAGCTGTTATTTTATCACGAAACAAAAAAAATTCTTTTTTTTGATTTCAGGATAAATTCACTTTTTTTAGATAATTATGACAATGATAAGAATTTCTGCTCAACTCCGGAGGCCGGATCATTCCTGAAGGCGGAAGCTTTCGGGGAAAAGATAAATATAGAGAAACATGAAATTCTTAATCATATCAAAGGCCCTACTTATCATGATTTAAGTATAATACGCAATAGTGAAAGAAAGATTTTTGAAGCAAATATAATTTTTGATGTATAGGCGGTGGTTAAAATGGATGAAAAGAATGTAATAAAGATAGACAACTACAAATTTGAAGTAATTCTTGATAAAGAAAAGGGAATGAATGTACCGGGAATAATATTTTTAGATGATTCGCTTATGGAAGCGGTTTTACAGGAAGAAACCATAAATCAGGTCATTAATGTTGCATCTCTTCCCGGAATAGTAAAAGCTTCTTATGCGATGCCTGATATTCATTACGGTTATGGATTTCCCATAGGGGGAGTCGCAGCTTTTGATATGGCAGAAGGGATTATCTCTCCGGGAGGAGTGGGCTTTGATATTGCATGCGGTGTAAGGGTTCTGAGAACGGATTTTGAATACAGCGATATTAAAAACAAGATCGCGCTTCTTATGGAAAACATATTCAGGAATGTTCCGAAAGGCATAGGAACGAAGGGAAGATTAAAGTTGTCAGACAGGGAGATGAAAGATGTTTTTCTGAAAGGGGCTCTGTGGCCTGTAAAAAACAATTATGGATATGAGGAAAACCTTGAGTATATTGAGGAGAACGGGACTTTCCCTGAAGCTGACCCTGACTATGTAAGCAGGGAAGCTCTGGAAAGAGGAAGAGATCAGCTGGGATCTCTGGGATCCGGAAACCATTTTATAGAAATACAAAAAGTCTGTGAAATATTTAACAGAAAAGCCGCAGATGTGATGGGCATCTCAGATAATCAGATTGTAATAATGATTCACTCAGGCTCAAGAGGACTGGGTCATCAGATATGCAGCGATTATCTTAAGATAATGCAGACTGCATCGGCAAAATATAATATCAGTCTTAAAGACCGCCAGCTTGCATGCGCTCCGCTCAGTTCACCTGAGGGAATAAAATATTTTAAAGCAATGGGATGCGCAGTAAATTTTGCAATGGCTAACAGGGAATGTCTGTCTTACTGGGTAATACAGGAATTCGAAAAAATGTTTTCAAAGTCACACAGAAAAATGGGAATGGAACTGATATATGATATATCTCACAATGTTGCAAAAATAGAAACGCATATCATTGACAATAAAAGAAAAACTCTCTGCGTTCATCGCAAAGGAGCGACAAGGTCATTTGGTCCGGGCCATGAATCAGTGCCTGCTGATTACCGGTCAGTCGGACAGCCGGTGATAATACCCGGGGACATGGGAAGATATTCATATATAATGACAGGGACAAAAAAAGCGATGTCGGAAAGCATGGGTTCATCCTGTCACGGAGCGGGAAGGCTGCTCTCAAGATCGGCCGCCAAAAGAAAAATAAACGGCGCTGAGTTAAAAAATGAACTTTTTAGCAGGGGGATTATAGTTCTTGCAAGCAGCATGTCAGGTCTTGCAGAAGAAGCTCCTCAGGCGTATAAAGATGTTGCTGAAATAGTCGACATAGCTGAAAATGCAGGTCTGTCAAGAAAAGTAGCAAAACTTGTTCCGCTTGGAGTTATAAAGGGATAGTTTAAAAAATTAGATAATCGCTGAATATTGCTAAATATTGCTAAATAATCTCTCTAAAAGCCAAAATACTTTAAAAAACGCATTATATCTTTATGTATTTTCAAAATTTGTAAAAATTATGTTATATTTTTCAATTTTTGTTTAAAATATGTCAAATTATTAAAATTTGTAAAACATTTTCAGTGTTTTTAAAAATTTAATAAAAAATAAGTGATTTTTAAAAAATTATGCTATAATCCAGTATATTTTTAAAAATTTCACTTTTTTAATATCAAGAAACAGTTCAGGAATAGACATGAGAGGAATAAACATACTAACCGAATTTTCGCAGAAAGCCGGCGAAAAGATAGATGCCAAGGCCATAAAAATAGATGATACGACACTCAGGGACGGAGAACAGACGGCGGGAGTGGTTTTTGCTAATGAGGAAAAGATATACATAGCAAAAATGCTTGATGATATCGGCGTACATCAGATAGAGGTGGGAATACCGGCAATGGGGGGAGATGAAAAGGAATCAATTAAAAAAATTGCTTCAATGGGGCTTAACTGTAGTCTTCTTGCCTGGAACAGGGCAGTTATTTCCGACCTTCAGGCAAGTTATGAATGCGGCGTGGATTCAGTAGCCATATCCATTTCTTCATCAGATATCCACATTGAGCAGAAATTAAGAAAAACGAGGGAATGGGTTCTTGAAAGTGTAAAAACTGCCGTAGATTTTGCCAAGAAATATAATCTATATGTTTCAGTCAATGCCGAAGATGCATCAAGGACCGACATGGAATTTCTTCTTCAGTTTGCCAGAAATGCAAGAGATGCCGGGGCAGACCGGATCAGATATTGTGATACTCTTGGGATAATGGATCCGTTTGAAACATTCATGCGAATCAAAACAATAAAAGATATAGTCGGAATAGATATAGAAATGCACATGCATAATGATTTCGGCATGGCAATTGCAAACTCAATTGCAGGAATAAAAGCAGGGGCAAAATATGTCAATACAACAATTAACGGACTCGGGGAAAGAGCCGGCAATGCTGCTTTTGAGGAGCTTGTAATGGCTCTTAAATTACTTCAGGGAATTGATCTCGGGTTTAATACCAGAAAATTCCGGGAAATCTCTTATTATGTCGCAAATGCATCAGACAGGCCGGTTCCTGCCTGGAAACCCATAGTAGGTTCAGGCATATTTGTTTTTGAATCCGAAAACAGGGTAAAGCTTTATTCATCTGATCACAGGAATTATGAGCTTTTTGATCCGGAAGATGTGGGACTTGAGAATAAAACCATTATCGGAAAGTATTCAGGACTCTTTTCTCTGGATTCAAAGCTTAGATCAATGGGCTATGAATTCAGCGAAAAAGAGCTTCCCGACCTTCTTGAAATAGTTATAAGTAAAGTAGTTTCCTTAAAAAGAGCGCTTTTTGATAATGAGATTATTGAAACCTGTGAATCATTTAAAAAAAGCAGGTAGTTTTAAAATTTAATCCAAAAGGAGTTAAATGGCAGCTGAAATAAATAACAGAAAAATAAATATTATGGATTCAACCTTAAGGAGTGGTGAACAGACTCCGGGTGTTGTCTTTTCAAAGAATGAAAAAATCAGAATTGCAAAAATGCTTGACGAAATAGGCGTACCTGATCTGGAGGTCGGAGTTCCGACTTTAGCTTCCTCTGAAAGAGACACCATAAGGGAAATCTTAAATCTGAATTTAAGTAGCAGAATTTTCGGCTATCTTGAAGCTTTACCGTCTAACATAAGCTATGTAAGAGAATGCGGACTTAAAAACATCGTTATTACAGTATATACATCTGAAGGACAAATAAAGGAGAAATACAACAAAAGCAAGAACCTCTTAATATCAAGGCTGAAAGATACAATCAGGGAGATAAAGAAACATAATATTGATTTCATTATAAGCGCTGAAGACGGAACAAGAGCTGACCTTAAGCTGCTTCTTCAGATAATCAATATTGCAAAATCGAAAGGAGCATTAAGGGTAAGAATCTGTGACAGTGTGGGAGCAGACGATCCTTTCAAGACTTTTCTTAGAATAAACACCATTTTAAGCACAGTCGATTTTCCCATAGAAGTCCATACCAAAAATAATTTCGGCATGGCTACTGCCAATGGGCTGGCAGCCATAAGAGCGGGGGCTTCAAGCATAATGACTTCCGTGAACGGACTTGCTGAAGGCACCGGAAATGCTGCTCTTGAAGAAATAGTAATGGCATTGAAATATCTTGAGAATATAGATCTTGGGATTAATACATCAAGATTCAGGGAGATTTCCGAATATTTGGCAAAATCATCATCAAGAGCCATACCGGTATGGAAAGCAATTGTAGGAACCAATGTTTTTGCCCATGAGTCAGGCATACATGCAGACGGAGTTCTTAAGAATCCGAGAAACTATGAGGTCTTTGAGCCTGCAGAAGTTGGACTAACCCGTCAGCTGGTTGTCGGTAAACATTCCGGTTCACATACAATACTCCATAAATTCAAGGAATTCGGGATAGATCTTACAGATATTGAAGCCAATGAAATACTTGTGCTTACAAGAGCAATGTCCGTGGATTTAAAAAGAACACTTTTTGACAAAGAACTTATGTATATTTACAAGGACTATAGGGAAAGCAAAAAAAATCAGGAAATTACAGATGATTCAGATAATATTGATTAATTAATATTACTGATACATAATTAGTTGTTTTGTTCAAAAAAAGTTTATTGTTTTTTAATATCTTATGTTTTAGGAGGCTTTTTGGGAAAAACAATTGCAGAGAAAATAATAAGCTCCCATGCAGGAAGAGACGTAAAACCGAATGACATTACCGTTGTCGATGTCGATGTGGTTATGGCGCAGGATGGCACGGGTCCACTTACGGTCAGCCAGCTAAAAAAGATGAGATTTGACAAGGTCAGGAATCCGGAAAAATCAATATTTTTCATAGATCATGCTTCTCCAAGTCCCAGAAAAGAACTTTCAAATTCACATACTGTTCTGAGGGAATATGCCGGAAATGCAGGAATGGTTTTAAGCGAAGTGGGAGAAGGAGTCTGCCACCAGATACTTGTCGAATCATTTGTATCTCCCGGGGATATTGTTATAGGAGCTGATTCTCATACCTGTACTTCAGGTGCCATTGCAGCATTTGCCACAGGGATGGGTTCAACTGATATAGCAGTAGGTTTTGCTCTTGCAAAAACATGGCTGATGGTTCCTCCCACAATAAAAGTAAATTTTAATAATAATATGGCAAAAGGGGTCTATGCAAAAGATCTTATAATTCATCTTATCGGAAAGATTACTGCAGAAGGGGCAACTTACAAAGCACTGGAATTTTCAGGTAGTCTGAGCAGAAAAATGACCATAGAGGACAGGCTTACCATTTCAAATATGGCGGTGGAAGCCGGCGCAAAAGCAGGCATATTTGAATCTGACGAAATTACGAAGGAATATCTGAATTCGATCGGCAGATCCGGTTTATACAGGGAAATATGTGCTGATGATGATGCTGTTTATGAGAATACAATAGATATTGATTGCTCAGAACTTGAACCGATGATTTCAAAACCGCACACAGTTGACAATGTAAGCCCTGTCAGCATGATGGAAAAAGTAAAAGTAAACCAGGTTCTAATAGGCACCTGTACAAATGGCAGATTATCAGACTTAAAAGTTGCAGCAGATATTCTGAAAGGCAGAAAAGTAGCCGGGGGAGTAAGACTTCTTGTTGTTCCGGCATCAAGAAAGATATATCTTGATGCACTTAAATCGGGTATCATACAGACTCTCGTAGAAAGTGGAGCAGTTGTGGAATCGCCGGGCTGCGGACCATGTGTGGGAGTTCATCAGGGTGCACTGGCAGATAATGAAGTATGTCTTTCCACACAAAATAGAAATTTTAAGGGAAGAATGGGAAACCCTGATTCATTCATATATTTAAGTTCCCCGGCCACTGCGGCATACAGTGCCGTAAAAGGTTATATCGCCGATGTCAGGGAAATATTGTAAAAGGATAAAATTATATAATTAATATAGGATTCAAAGAAGAGAAAAATGGATAAAAAAGAAGTTATTACAAGCAGTGTATTGAAAGGGAGGAGTTTTAAATTCGGTGACGATATTTCAACCGATCTTATTGCTCCCGGCAGATACTTTCATTTAAGATCCAATCTGCCTGAACTTGCAAAACATGTTCTTGAAGATGCGGACTCTGAATTTGCAGCAAAAGTCGGTGAGGGTGATTTTGTTGTCGCCGGCAGAAATTTCGGCCTCGGTTCATCGAGAGAGCATGCGCCTATCATAATAAAAATGGCAGGTGTCGGCGCAGTTCTTGCAAAATCCTTTGCCAGAATATTTTTTAGAAACAGTATAAACATAGGTCTCCCTGTTCTTATATGTGATACAGACGGCATAGAGGAGCAGGATAGTCTTGAGATTGATCTTGCAAAAGGCATTATCAGGAATCTTACAAAAGGCACAGAACTTGTTTTCAGTCCTCTGCCTGATGTTATGATTAAATTGTTAAATGACGGTGGTCTGGTTGAACATATAACTAAGAACAAGGGGTTTAATTTATGAAACACATAATTACACTTATTCCCGGAGACGGGACAGGTCCGGAGATATCCGAAGCTACAGTAAGAGTTGTTGAAGCAACAGGCATAGATGTGGAATGGGATGTGGTAAATGCAGGCGCGGAAGTCTATGAAAAAGAAGGAACTGTCCTTCCGGACAAGGTTTTGGATTCGCTGAGAAAAAACAAGATTGGAATAAAAGGACCGATAACTACTCCTGTGGGAACCGGATTCAGAAGCGTCAATGTTGCAATGAGAAAAATCTTTGATCTGTATGCCTGTCTGCGTCCCTGCAAAAGTTATCAGGGTGTGAAATCCCGATACAAAGACCTTGATCTTATTATTGTAAGGGAAAATACCGAGGATCTTTATGCAGGAATAGAGTTTGAGCTTAACAAACCCGAAACACTTGAAATGATAGATTTTATAAAATCCAAAAAGGATATACAGATAAAAAAAGACAGCGGAATAAGCATAAAACCTATATCTGTATCAGGTTCAGAAAAAATCATAAGATTTGCATTTGAATATGCAAAGAAGAACAACAGGAAAAAGGTAACAGGGGTACATAAGGCAAACATAATAAAATATACAGACGGGCTGTTCCTGGATACTTTCAGAAGAATTGCGCTTGAGTATCCTGAAATTGAATCTGAAGACAGAATAGTTGACAATATGTGCATGCAGCTTGTCCAGAGACCTGAAGCATATGATGTGCTTGTTCTGCCGAACCTTTACGGGGATATGCTTTCCGATCTTGCGGCCGGTCTTGTCGGCGGACTTGGGGTTGCTCCGGGTGCCAATATAGGAGATGAGCTTGCGCTTTTTGAAGCGACTCATGGCAGCGCTCCTAAATACAAAGGTCTCAATAAGATAAATCCCGCGGCATTAATGCTTTCCGCGGTTCTGATGCTCAGGCACATAAATGAAGTAAGGGCAGCTGATGTTCTTGAAAAGGCAATTGCAGAAGTAATAAAAGAAGGCAAGGATGTTACATATGATTTAAAGCCATGCAGGAATGACCCGAGCGCTGCAGGAACCAGCCAGATGGCTGATGCGATAATCAGAAAGATAAAAGAACTTTCAGGATAACGGGATAATTTTTATTAATATCCGTATTCAGTGATTCGCAAGCTGCAAAAATAGCAGGGAATTGCCGGATATGGATATTTTTTTGATAAAAAATCCATAAATATGTTAATCCGGCTAATGTTTTTGTTTTTAAGAGATAATGAAGATTTATCCAAATTAAATTATAATTAAATTTATATTTAATGGAGACTAAATAATGAATTTTTTACAAAAACTTGAGAAGCTGTCCTCTGAAGGTTCCTCAATAAAAACCGGCATAGTAGGAGTTGGCCAGATGGGCAGAGGTCTTTGTGCAAGTCTTGATAAGATTACCGGAATAAGCATACGTGCCATTGCGGCAAAATATATAAGACCTGCATTGGATTTTATTCTGGAGCAGAAAATAAAAGAACCGGAAGAAATTGCAGTATTCAGGTTTTATGAGGATCTGCAGGAAAGTTTTTGCAGGAATATAAAATATATCGACATCCCCGGGGATACTCCCTTAGCTGAAGTTGCCCTGAGAATAAATGATAGTGATCTTTGTGGTAAACTTCTGATAACGGATAATTCGGATATTATACCTCTCATTGAGGATCTGGATGTTGTCGTGGATGCAACCGGAAAGCCGGAGGTGGGAGCAAAACTGTCTCTGGAATCAATAATGCATAAAAAACACATTGTAACGCTTAATGTTGAGGGCGATGTGACCATTGGTCCGTTTCTGAAAAAAATGTCCGACGAATATGGTGTGGTATATACCGTTTCTGCCGGAGACGAGCCTGCTGCTGCCAAAGAGCTTTTTGATTTTGCAAAACTTCTTAATTTTAATGTAATTGCTGCAGGAAAAGGCAAAAACAATCCGCTTGACAGATATGCAAATCCGGAATCGTTAAAAGGGTTTGCCGAAGAAAAAGGAGTCAATCCTTATATGATGACCTCTTTTGTCGATGGCACAAAATCCATGATCGAGATGGCCTGTCTTTCGAATGCCACGGGGCTTGTGCCCGATATCCGGGGAATGCACGGACCCAGAGCCAACATTAACGATCTTACAAAAATTCTTATACCCATAAAAGACGGAGGAATACTTGATAAAACGGGAGTTGTTGATTTTGTCATAGGAGATCTGGCTCCCGGGGTCTTTCTTGTATATACTACGGATTCAGAGATTTCAAGAAAAGAGCTTGAATACCTGAAAAACGGAAGCGGGCCGTATTTTCTTTTATACAAGCCATATCATCTTGCCAGCATTGAGACGCCACTATCCATAGCCGGCGCTGTGCTTTATAATGAACCGACAATACAGCCGGCAGGCGGACTTGTTTCTGAAGTAATGACATTCGCAAAAAAAGATCTTGATGCCGGGGAAACTCTTGACGGTATCGGAGGATTTTCTGTTTACGGCCTGATCGAAATGCATTCAATTGTTATGCAGAACAACTATCTTCCAATAGGTCTTAGTGAGGGCTGTGTCACGAAAAGGAAGATTTCAAAGGATGAACCGATAAAATATGAAGACATAAAAATCCCGAAAGATTCTGTTTTATATAAACTTAGAAAAAAACAGGATGCAGAAATTGGATAAATATTATAAATTATAAATTTCTTTCCGGAGGCATTATTGCAGAAACTTCCCGAAATTTTTAACAGATTTAAAGATGATATTGAAAAAGAAATGCAGTCCATTATTTCATCAGGCAGTCTGCCTTTATACGACATGCTCCGATATCATATGGGCTGGATAGATGAAAAAGGAAACAGCGGTGATTTTGGAAAAGGAAAATTTTTAAGAGCCACCCTGTGTATTCTTGCATATATATCCACTTTAAAAGAAGGAGAGGAGGAAATAGGCTCAACTGTAATGCCGCTTGCCGGTTCAATAGAGCTTATTCATAATTTTTCTCTTATCCATGATGACATACAGGACAATGATATACAGAGAAGACATAAGCCTACTTTATGGTACATATGGGGAAAACCCCAGGCAATCAACGCCGGAACGACAATGAAAATTCTTGCAAATCTTGCAATAACAAGACTGGAAAATTATGGCATCAGCTGCGAAAAGCAGCTTAAAGTATTCAGGATAATAAATGAAAGTTGCCTGAAAATGCTGGAAGGGCAATATCTTGATATTGAATTTGAAGATAAATCAGAAGTAAGTATTGATGAATATATTACAATGATAGAAAGGAAAACAGCCTCGCTTATAGAAGGGGCGATACTGATAGGAGCAGCGCTCAATCTTGAAAAAGACGGCCTGGAAAGACTTAGGAAGTTCGGAAATCTTCTTGGTATCGCATTCCAGATAAGAGATGATATTCTGGGAATATGGGGAAGTCAGGATAAAACCGGCAAGCCTCATGCAAGCGATATACTAAAGAAGAAAAAATCTTTTCCGATAGTATACACTCTTAATAATGCTCCTGAAAAAATGAAGAAAAACCTTCTTAAAGTATATGAATCAAAAAGAATAAATGAAAACCAGATGCTGACAGTTCTCGGATATCTTGAAGATGTCGAGGCGAAAAAGTTTTGTGAGGAAAAATGCAGATATTATTATAAACTTGCGGTAAATGAAATAAAAAGTCTTCCGGTTTTAAAAAAATATTTACAGTCATATTATGAAATATCGGACTTTCTTCTTATAAGGGATTTCTAAGATATGAGAAAAGAAAATGACAAAAAAATACATTCATCCAGAAAAAAAGAGCATCTGAGCATAAGCCTGAATAATAATATAGATTATATTGAAAAAAGCACAGGGTTTGAAAAATATTATTTTATTCACAATGCTCTTCCGGAGATTTCTCTTGAAGAGATAGACACGTCTATTATTGTGCTTGGAAAAAAACTTGCTCTTCCTCTTATGATATCGCCAATGGTCGGCGGAATTAATGAAGCAGCAAAAATCAACAGGGATCTGGCGATGGTTGCACAGGAATGCGAAATAGGAATGGGCATAGGGTCTCAGAGGATGGCAATTGAAGACAGGGAACTGGCAAATACTTTTAATGTAAGAGACAGCGCCCCGGACATACTGCTTTTTGCTAATCTGGGGGCAGTTCAATTAAATTATGGCTATGATATAAAACACTGCCGCAAAGCTGTTGATATGATTGATGCGGATGCTCTGTTCCTGCATCTCAATCCTCTTCAGGAAGCTCTTCAGGCTGAAGGAAATTGCAACTTCAAGGATCTGCTTTCAAAAATTAGCTCCGTATGTGCTGATTTGGAAAAACCTGTTCTGGTTAGGGAAGTGGGTTTTGGGATTTCAGCTGAAGTAGCCCTGAAACTTAAGCTCGCCGGAGTTTACGGGATTGATACCGGCGGAAGCGGCGGTACATCCTGGATTGAAATTGAAAAGACCCGCCTTTCTTTAAGCACATTAAAAAATGCCGCGCAGTTTTTCGGGGATTGGGGCATATCAACTTCAGATTCAGTCAGAATGGTCAGGGAATCCTGTCCGGACATTTTTCTTGTTGCCAGCGGAGGCATAAGGACAGGAATAGATGTTGCAAAAGCAATAGCTCTTGGGGCTGATATTGCAGATATTGCACTGCCTGTTTTAAAGCAGGTGAAAATTTCCGTAAAGGAAGCAGTTAGTTATATAAAAGAATTAGAAGCCGGATTAAGAATTGCAATGTTTTGCATAGGCGCCCAAAATATAAAACAATTGAAGCATAATTTTAATTTGAGAAATGTTGAAAAGTGAGATAGCTCCTGCAAAAATTAATCTGACTCTTGAAATTTCCGGAAAGCGTGATGACGGGTATCATAACATATTTTCCCTTATGCAAACAATTGATTTGTGCGACTATCTTACATTTCATAAAAACCCCTGGCTGCAGATAATACCGGAGTACCATAACCTTCCTGCCACCGATAATCTTCCGGGATTTGACAGAAACAATTATCTTGTTAAAAATCTTGTCTATAAAGCTGCGGAAACCCTGAAGATTCATACCAATTATAAAAGCGGGGCAGTGATAGAACTTAAAAAAAGCATACCGTCCTCAGCTGGTCTTGGCGGAGGGTCAAGCGATGCAGCTGCAGCGCTGAGAGGCTTAAACAGGCTGTGGAATCTTAAACTGAGCGACAGCGAGCTCGCAGAGGTGGGGCTTAAGGTAGGCAGCGACGTACCTTATTTCATATATGGCGGTACATGCATAATCAGCGGGAGAGGCGAAAAAATAAGAAAAGTAAAGCCTATACTGCCGAAATGGATACTGGTGATACTTCTTCCTTTCGATTTCAAGGAAAAAACAAAAAAATTATACTCTTATGTCAATTCCAGGAATTATACATCCGGCGATATCACGAAAAACCTTGAGAAAAAAATAAAGGATGAAGGTTGCGACAACATAAGAAACGATTTATTCAATGCGTTTGAAGACATTTATGCTGAATTCTTTGAAGAATATAAAATATGGATAAAAAAATTCAGTGAAATCGGTATTGAAAAAGTGCATCTTGCCGGTAGCGGTCCATCCGTTTTCTACATATCGTCTGATGAAGCTGACGTGCTTGAAGCTGCAGAAAAGATATCAAATATAGCCAATCTGCAGCTGTATATTACAAGAACAGTCCCTTAGACCACTTACCTTAGTTCTTGGGAGGGCCGCAACAGGGAGGGGACGACTTCTTTTGTTGCTAACGGAATTTAATATTATTGCTTCAACAGAACCGACCATGTCTCTATCCTGATTCCATGATTCCGGCGGTTTCCACATTCCATAAGGCTTTCTGTGTTTGGGATTTCAATACCAATAATAATATGCTCTACTAATAATCCACTAATAATCTACTAATAATATGCTCTACAGTATCAGCAAATTCTTTCATTATTGTTGTGAAAAGTGCCTCCGGTCCGCAAAAGGCTGATTGCTATAAAATCAGATACGGTTCAGAAACAACGGGCAAAAATAAGTAAGGAATTTACGGATAAGATAAAACTAATAAAACCCGGGCTGTACTCCATTGTTTAAAAATCTTTCTAAAAATATTATTAACCTGTAAAATGATGTTAAGATGACTGGCTGCCGGGTTGTTTAACGACTGATTATTAATATTATTATTCATTTGAAAGATTTTGGTTTATATGCGGGATAAGGTTAATTTTAAATTTACGCCGGAGCTTTATGACAAACAGGTAGACTGGGAAAACAGGCTTGGAAAGGAAAAAGATTTTTTTAGAAGGATTTTTGCTGAAAACAATGTAAAAACAGTCCTTGATGTCGGATGTGGAACTGGCAGACATGCGGAACTTTTTGCGCAGATGACAGAAAAAGTATTTGCTGTCGACCCTGCCCGGGAAATGATAGACTATGCGGCATCTGAAGTTATCAAGTCTTCGAATGTAACTTTGAAAAGAGGCGGTTTCAGCGATATTGAAAAACTTAAAACCGGTGACATAGATGCGATAACCTGTCTTGGTAATACGATTTCACTTCTTGAGACAAGAAAAAATGTCAGGGCAGCTCTGAAAACTGTTTATAAAAAGCTTCCAAAAAACGGTATAGCTGTTTTCCAGTTCATTAATTTTGAAAAATCGGTCATGGAAAAAAACAGATACTATGACCCCAAAATACTTATAATGGATAATAAGAGATACATATTTCACCGGCACTTTGAATATGGAAAGATAAAAACAAGAACAGATTTTCTGGTAACCGTTTTAAATGAAAATAATGAAATCGAATTATTTGATGTCAGGCAGTCGCTGATGTGTACTTTAAAAAAACGCATATTCCTTAAAATTGCCGGAAACTGCGGATTCAGAAAAATCAGGCTTTTGGGAAATGACGGTAAAACACCCTTTGACAGGGAAAATCATATAAGTTTGTTTGCAATATTAAAAAAATAAAATTCTATGGACAAAGTAATAAGATTCGGTGTTTCTATTGAAGAAAAACTTTTAAAGAAATTTGACAGTCTTATAAAAGAGAAAAATTATCTGAACCGCTCGGAAGCAATAAGAGATCTCATAAGAGAAAAACTTGTCAGGGAAGAGTGGGACAGTGAAGACAGGGAAGTTGCCGGTGTGATCACAATAGTGTATGACCATCACAAAAGAGAACTTGTGCAGAATCTTATCTCAATCCAGCATAATTTCTATAAAATTATTATAGCAAGCCAGCATATTCATTTTGACCATAATAACTGTATGGAAATGATTGCTGTAAGAGGTAATATCAAAGAGCTGAAGAATCTTGAATCCAGGCTTAAATCTGAAAAGGGAGTAAAACATACCGTCTTTTCAAAATCAACACTTGGAGAATCAATATGAACAAGGGTGGACATTCAACAATTCAGTTTGAAACAATGGAGTGCAAGCCGCATAAATATAATTTTAAGGATGCGCACACATATTCTCATTAATAAAATATTTCAGGTTTTCAGCCGGTAAAACATTTATGCTTCCAGGCTATCCCTATAGTATCTGCAGAATTCATTAATCGGACAGATATCGCATTTGGGTCTTCTTGCAATGCAGATAGTTCTCCCATGTTCAACTATTTTGTGCGAAAAATCAGTCCATCTACCTTTGGGAATTATCTTCTGAAGGTCAAATTCTACTTTTGTGGCATCTTTGTTTACAGTAAGTCCTGTAAGGTTTGAAATTCTTAACATATGTGTGTCTACAATTATGCCTTCCTTGTTAAAAGCATCTGCCAGAACCACATTTGCAGTTTTGCGCCCCACGCCATGAAGTTTTATAAGGTCATCAATATTATCGGGGACTTTGCTATCAAATTTCTCAATAATATCTTTACAGCATTTTATTATTGCCAGAGACTTGTTTCTATAGAAACCGGTTGATCTGATATCCTCCTGAAGCTCTTCCAGGTTCGCCTCGGCAAAGTCTTTTACTGTTTTGTATTTTTTAAAAAGGGCAGGGGTCACCTTATTTACAAGTTTGTCCGTACTCTGGGCGGCAAGGATTGTTGCAATTAAAAGCTGTAGCGCATTTTTTGAATTCAGTGAAGTTGTAAGCGCTTTGGGATAAGTTTTTGAAAGATTATCAATAATGGTTCTGATATTCTTTACAGCATATTCATAGGGGATCATATAGGATTTACCATAATTCTTAGCCATTTTTTATAATACCTCTTGCTACTACTGTTATATTTTTTTTAAAACCTTTAAATCATTGAAAAACCGGGTTATTTCCTGCGCGTTCATGGTATTTGCAATATCGCCTTTTTCCAGCCATCCTTTTCTTGCAGTATTTACTCCAAACAAAATATTATCAATGTCCTCTATCTTGTGGGCGTCAGGGCATATAAATATTTTTACTTTCTTTGATTTGGCATATTTGCAAAGTCTCCAGTCAAGATCAAGCCTGAAAGGATTGGCATTTATTTCAATTGCTACATTATTTTCCGATGCCGCATTGATTACCTTTATCATATCGATTTTGTATGGCTCCCTGGTAAGGAGAATCCGTCCGGTAGGATGCCCCAGAATAGTGGTATATTTATTCTCAATTGCTTTTATTACCCTGCTTGTCATTTCTTCTTCAGAAAGCTTGAAGCTGGAATGAACTGAAGCAATCACAAAATCAAATTTCTCAAGTATCTCTTCGCTGTAATCAAGACTCCCGTCCGCCCTTATATCCGATTCTATTCCTTTAAATACTGTTATGCGTTTGTCGGATGCACAGAATTCTCCTATTGCTCTGAGATATTTTTCAATGTCATTTTCTCTGACTCCTCCTGCATAATAAGCTGACTGACTATGATCTGTTATTCCTACATATTCATAGCCTTCAGACACCATCTTTTCACAAAGCGAATCCAGGGTAATGCTTCCATCGCTGAAAGTCGTATGAAGATGGAATATCCCTTTAATATCATCTGCCTTTACAAGTTCCGGCAGGCTGCCGTCAAGAGCAGCTTCTATTTCGCCATTATCTTCTCTCAGCTCAGGCTCGATATAGTCCATATTGAAAATACCATATATTTCTTTTTCGCTTCTGCATTTTATAAGCCTGTCGCCATCAAATATCCCATACTCATTTATTTTTATATCTCTGTCTTTTGCAAAACCCCTGAGGGCGGTATTATGCTCCTTGCTGCCCGTAAAATGATGCAGCAGGTAAGGATACATTTCATCATCGACTATTCTTAAATCAACATTTATTCCTGATTTCAGCCTGACTGATGATTTGGTTTCACCCCTGGATATTATCTCATCTGCTTCATCCAGGGAAACAAAAAAATCCATTATTCCATAAGGTTCTGCATCTCCGGCAATACCTGCAACAATATCAATATCTTTAACGATTTCTTTTTTTCTGCGAAGACTGCCTGCAACATCAGCTCTTTTAATGTGTCTGAAAGTTTTTAATTTTTCGACTATTGCATTTGCTTCGCCAATAACTTCGGAATAAAGATAGAACTCCTTGTAGTTTTTAAGGGATTTTATGCCATTTAAAATATTCTCCTGTGTTTTTCTGCCGAAATTTGGCAGCCCTGCAAGCCTGTCTGATTTTATGGCTTCCTCAAGGTCGTCTATTCCGGAAATACTTAGATTATCAAAAAGATATCTGACTTTTTTTGGCCCGAGGGTCGGTATCTTTAATAATTCAAGCATCTGAGGGGTAAAGGATTCTTTTAATTCATCATAAAAATCAGGATTGCTGCCGGATGCAAAAGAAAGAATATTCTCGGCAATGCTCTGGCCTATGCCGCTTATCTTCTTCAAATCCTTGATTCTGGTTTCCGTGTTTATATCAATATCGGCAGTTTCAAGAGCGCGCGCAGCATTTCTGTAAGCCCTTATTTTGAAAGGATTTTCATCTTTAAGTTCAAGCATTACTGCTATATCTTCAAGGGCTTTTATAATCTCATTCTTGTTCATTTTCCTAAAATCCCGAACTTATTTTACAAATATACCGGCTTATTTCCCGGACATCCTATATATATATTAATAATCAGTAAAAGAGGGCAAGCCTTTTAAATGCTTCAATTTTTTCAGTTCTTCCCATCTTGCTTTCCTTTAAGGCATTTGAAAGCATTTCTATGGATTTATTATAATTTATTTTGTCGACCGGATAAGGTATGCCATCTTTGCCTCCGTGTGCAAAACTGAATCTTGCCGGATCTTTTATGCTGTAAGGAACAGAATAAACAAGTTCTGATATAAGCGCAAGCGATCTTACTGTCTTGGGTCCCACACCCGGCATAGCTATAAGTTTTTCAAAATCCCGGGGCTTGCTTTCATAAGTGGATTGGAATATCTTGCTTAGCCTTTTCTGTTCAATATCTGAAAAATTGATTTCATGTCTTTTTGGAAGCGTAACTGATTTTTCCGTATGCTTGCAGATTTTCGCCAGATCACCCAGCACCTGCTCTGGTTTCCGGCAAGATATTTCAGCTATGACTTTTCTTGCAGAAGCGCTGTCGGAAGCGACAAGATTTAATACTTCGTTTTTTGCATCGCAGCAGATGGCATTATGGGGCTCTGCGACATAATCAGTTATTCTGCTGCTTAACCAGTGATATCTTCTCGCATATCCGGTGTCCCCGTTCATTCCCTGCTGTATAACCGACCATTTTTTGCCGTCTTTTGAAAAAATGAAACTGTGATGATAAAGCTGGTAGCCGTCCTGCAACGCACTGCTGTCTACTTTTGCGACTATTTTGCTTGCATAAACAAGTCTGCTGAAATCAATGCCTTCTTTGTCTGCAGCAGCTTCTATTTCCGCCGGCGTCTTTCTTGAAGTTCCGCCTTTTCCTCCGGCAACATATATGCCTGTATGGGAAGAAATTCCTCTCAGGGCTTCCTTAAGAGCACCGCATACAGTAGTAGTAACTCCGCTTGAATGCCAGTCAAAACCGAGAATACAGCCGAAAGCCTGGAACCAGCAAGGATCTGAAATGCGGTCAATAAATTCATAAGGACCGTATTCCTCGATTATTACAAGCACTATCTGCCTTGCAAGCCTTTTCATTTTCTCAAAAAGCCATCCCGGGGCTTTTCCCCCGTGAAGAGGAAGGTTGATTGTTCCTGTTCTCATTTTAATTTTAATCTTTTATTTTATAGAATTTATTACTGAATTAATGTAATATAATTTCTTAATTTTTATTATTTTTTAGGAAAAGTTTTTTGTTTTTTAATTAATTTTCCGGAAAATTAATATAAGTTTAAAATTAAATAAATTGAAAACCATATTTTAAGGTTAGCTATATTTTATAAAATTTTCTGATTTAAATAAAACATGATTAATTTAAAACTGGCATCAATACTTACAACAATAGCAGAAATCTGCAAATACCGTGAGGGCGAAATAGATACTGTCATAAATTTAAGTAAGGCAGCCAGGACAATAAGAGATTATCAGGATGACATTTCAGATGTTTTTTTTGACGGAAGCATCAGAAATATGCCCGGAATAGACGACTACGCCTACGGGCTTGTAAAAGAGTATTTTGAGCGTGGAAAGATTTCTGTTTTTGAAGAAATAAAAGAAAAATACTCTGAAGAACTTATGAAGATAATAAGACTTAGCGGGATAGGAGCGAAAAGAGTATTTGATATTTATTCAAAAATCGGGATTCTGACATATGATGAGCTTAAGGAGTTCTTCAGCGCAAACAGCGATCTGCCAAAAATAAGCAGGGACACCGGGATAAAGCCGATTCATATTGAAAGAATCAGATACTGCATAGATTACTTTGAAAGCATAAAGGGCAAATATCCGAGATGGCGGGTAAATATCTGCCTGGACAAAATACTCCGGAAGTTTTCTGAATACAGGGAAATAGAAAAAATAAGGGTAACAGGTTCACTTAGAAGAAGAAAGGCATTTGTAGGAGACATGGACCTGCTCCTGTTGCCTGAATTCAATAAGAATTCTTTTAATATTGAGCACACATACAGGCTTGCAGAAAAAATAGGAAAAGAGAACTTTATAAAGGAAAAAATCTCGGAACTTGTGCTGGAAAGAAACGCAAGTTTTAAGTTTTCAACTATTTTCGGCATAGATCTTGAAGTAATCATAACATCCGGCAGGAATTTTGCTGAAGATATGCTGATAACCACAGGAAGTAAAACACATATAAGCGGATTAAAAGATTATGCCGCAGGCAGAGGAATGGCAGACAGCATAACAGGAGATTTTGTTTTTCAGGATAATCCGGAATGTAATAACCAGGTTCTGGTTTCGCCGAAATTGATAAATGAAGATGATGATTATGTCTGCCCGGAAGAAAATGAACTTTACAGACAGCTCGGCCTTCCTTATATATGTCCGGAACTCAGGGAGGGAACCGGTGAGCTGGAACTTGCAAAAGAAAATTATCTTCCAAATCTTATAAAACTAAGAGATATCAAAGGCGATCTTCACGTCCACTCCCACTGGAGCGACGGAATAATGGAGTTAAAACGTGTGATCAAATCAGTTAAAAAACTTGATTATGAATTTCTTTCTTTCTCAGACCACTCTGTAAGCAATAAATTCGGAAACGGAATGGAAATAAAAAATCTTGGACTGAAAAGAAAATACATCGACAAGCTTAACAGCCGGAATAAAAAATTCAGATTTCTTATGGGATCTGAAATAGAGATAGACGAAGAAGGCAATCTTGATTATCCGCCGGAAGTTATAGCTGATTTTGACATTGCCCTTGCCTCGATTCATAGTGGCTTTAAGTTTGACTCAGCTACCAATACGTCAAGATTTATCAGGGCATTAAATGAAAAGCATATCGACGTACTGGCGCATCCTACCGGGGTAGTTTTCGGAAGCAGGGCTCCTTATTTTATGGATGTCGATGAAGTTATAAAAACTGCTGTTAAAAACGGAAAAGCTCTTGAGATTAATTCATATTATCTGAGGCTTGATCTGAACGAAGAAAATGCCAGAAAAGCCAAGAAAGCAGGTTCTTTGTTTGCGATAAACACGGATTCTCATCGGGAGAATAATTTGTTTATGGTCAGGCTGGGAGTCGATATTGCAAGAAAAGCCGGTATTGAAAAAAGTGATGTCATAAATACGTTCGGGCTTGAAGGCATAAGAAAATGGAAGAAAAAAAGATAGATTACGACACCGTTTTTTAGCTCTTTTATCCAAGTATTTTAAAATCCGTTTATTCTTTGTTCTCCTTGCTGAATCCGAATATGTCTTTTTCTGAAAAATCAGGAGTATAGGGATCTTCATGGGGTTGGCGTATGCCGCTGAATTCCTGAAAGGAACCGTTTGAAAACCCCAGCTTTTCCGCATATCTTATTACATCTATATATTCTTTAAAGTTAATATGTCTGTTTAATTCCGGAAAATCACATGCCCTGTAAAGCGGATGATACTGCGACATCAGGCTTATATATACTTCATCTGAGAGCACATTTTTAATGAAGTCAAGCGATTTTTTTACTTCTGAGATATTGCCTGGGAGAATCAGAAGCCTTATTATCAGCCCCTTTACGGCTATGTTGTTTTTATCGGTTACAAGGTTTCCGACCTGTTCATACATTTCCCTGACTGATTGCCGGTTATATTTTACATAATCTCCGACATCAGAATATCTGCCGGCAAAAGCATTGTCTGCATAACGCATATCAGGCATATATATCTGTACAAGGCCTTTCAGCATTTTTATTGTCTGCTCCTTCTCATATCCGCCGGTATTGTATACTACTGGAATTCTGAGGCGGTCTCCGGCATGTTTCAGCGCTTCGATAATGTTTGCAGCCCATATAGTGGGGGATACCAGATTGATATTGTGGCAGCCTTTGCCCTCAAGCTCCATCATTATTTTTGCCAGACCTTCTTTATCGCAAATAATTGTGTTATTAATATTATTTTTGCCGGATTCCTGGCTTATCTGGTAGTTCTGGCAGTAAACGCAACGCATATTGCATTTTGAAAAGAAGATAGTGCCTGAACCTTTTGTTCCTGAAAGCTCAGGTTCTTCCCCGTAGTGAGGCATATAGGATTCTATCTCTGTAAGCGCCCCTGCTTTGCAGAACCCGTTTCTCTGCCTGGAACGGTCGGCATTACAGTTATGAGGACAAAGATTGCATTTTGAGAGGTCATAAAAAAATTCCATTATTTTTTATTACCGAACTTTTCCTTTTTTTCCGCCACTCTGACAATTTTCTTATTCTGAAGCTTGTAAACATAATGGCTGACATTATCAACAAGCCCGGGATTATTATAAAGGAATTTGCATATTTTATGAATTCTGTACTCAATAAAAAATTCAGGCTCTATTTCAAGCGCATTGCAAATATTCTCAATAGTATCAATGGGAGGAACTTTTCTTTTTCTTATTATTTTGCTGAAATAGCTGTAGTTCAGATTGGTTTTTGCTCCAAGGCTTCTTAGCTTGATCTGTCTGTCTTTTAATATTTCTGCAAAGGCTTCACTGAAAGGTTTATTGGTATAATTCATTACTGAAAGTCTGGTAATAAAAATTTACTTATTTATGTAATACTAAACCATTCAATACATATGATTAATATTTTAGGGCAGGGTTTTAGTTGACAGTTTATTCAACATTTTTAAGGTGGAATCATATTTGAGGTAAAAACAATGCAAATATTTAATTAAATATTTATAAGCAAGGTTTATTTATTTAATATTGTCCTGAATTCAATGTTAAAAAAGAACATTATTTTGAAAAACCCATAATTGTATACCTTATGCTTATATTGACTCTTCCTGCCTTTTGGTTTGCTTATGTTTATGGCTTTCTGATAAGAAATGGCCTTAAATATGGGGGGTGGAACATACTTTAAAGACTCCTGATTCCCATAAAAAAATTATATTGCACAAATATATATATGTGCTAATATATAAATATGAATAACAGGACATATTTCCTTAAAGCTTCATTTAGCATAAAAGACTGGCCGGAAGATGAAAGGCCCAGAGAGAAGCTTTTAAAATCAGGTTCCGATACACTGACAAATGCGGAACTGATAGCTCTTGTAATAGGCACAGGCATTAAAACAAGACACGGCAGTTATTCGGCAATCGATATTTTAAAAAATCTTCTTCAGACCTACGGAAGCCTTAATAATCTTGCCAATATTTCTGCTGATGAAATGGCTGCTTCTGAAGGAATGGGAAAGGCAAAGGCGGCAAAGGTCATTGCAGCTGTCGAGCTTGGAAGAAGGATTTTAAGCCGGAAGAATGGAAATAATATAAAATTCAGATGCAGTGAGGAAGTGGCTAATTATTACATTCCTTTAATGAAAGACCTTAAGAAAGAACAGTTTAAAGTAATTCTTCTTGATGTAAAAAACAAGATTATAAAAGACATACTTGTATCCCAGGGAAGTCTTACTTCAAGCATTGTTCATCCCAGGGAGGTGCTCAGGCCTGCGATACAGTCCAGCGCAGCTTCAGTTATTTGTGTGCATAATCACCCGAGCGGAGATCCTGAACCGTCAACTGACGACATAGAGATTACAAACAGGCTGTGCAAATCCTGTTCCATTATAGGGATAAACATGCTTGACCATATAATAGTTGCAGAAAATGGGTATTACAGCTTCAGACAGAAAGATCTTTTATAGTTCGCATATAATTTCCGGTAACTGCGATATCTTAGACAGGCAATAAATGTCAGGAAGAAGATACTGTCCAAACCTCCGTATTTTCCGGAAGCAATTCTTTTTTTATGGAAAATTCTTTTTTAAATTCCTTAAATTCCATTTCTTCTGAGGCAAGGGATTTAAAACCGGAAATATTATCAACACCTATTTTTGTATCGTGTTCTTTAAAATGCATCGGCACTACTATTCTGGGCTTAATCATTTTCACAAGCTCAAATGCTTCAGAGTGATTAATTGTATATACGCCCCCGACAGGGATAAAAATTATATGGCTGCCTTTAAGTTCTGCCAGGATGCCGTCGTGTGGAAATGTTCCAAGATCGCCGAAATGTACAAATGAAATTCCGTCAATACTGAAGGTAAATATAATATTCTTACCTCTTGCCGTTCCTCCGGACTTATCATGAAAAGATGAAAAACCGTTTATCTTTAATCCTTTTACTTCATGTTGCCCCGGTGTCTTTATAATAATTTCAGGAGCTTCTGTAAAAAGAGAAATATTATTATGGTCAAAATGATTGTGGGAAATAAGGGCTATATCAGTCCTGACCTCGGGCAGAACACTTTTTACCTGCTCATCATAGGGATCCATAGCTATTCTCAAACCTTTGGCAGAAGTAATCATAAAGAATGAATGTCCGAAAAAATTAATTTTTACCGCATCGTCCATAATTTGTTTCCTCCTATATAAAAATTACAGTTAATTTATATGTAATTCATCCATTTTATTATAACCTATATTCTTGCTAAAGTATTTGACTTAATCATTGATTTTTATTAATATAAGCAATTGCTAAATTAACAATTCATAGTAAAAAGGGCCCATAGCTCAGCTGGTTAGAGCAGCGCACTCATAATGCGGAGGTCCCAGGTCCGAATCCTGGTGGGCCCACCAAGAAAATGCTTCTTAAAGAAATTACAACTTATCTGGACAAGCTTTTTAAAAAAGATTTGGCGTTTTCCTGGGACAACTGCGGCCTTCTTATCGGAGATCTGAGCAAGGAAATAACAAGAATTCTGATTGCACTGGATGTTGACTTTAGCGCAGTCAGGCAGGCAAAAGATAAAAGGGCAGATCTTATAATTTCTCATCATCCCCTGATTTTTAATCCCTTAAAGAGGCTTACATCTGAAAGCGTAAATGAAAAGATAATAATGGATGTAATTAAAAATGATATTGCTGTTTACAGTGCTCATACCAATATGGATGCAGCTGATTTCGGAATAGGCAGCCGCATATTAAAAGAACTCGGGCTTAAACAAACGGGATATCTTGAACCGGCAGGCAGAAGACGGTACAAGTTTGTTGTTTTTGTTCCGGCAGATTTTGAAGAAAAAATAAGGCAGGCAATGTGTGAAGCCGGAGGCGGAACCTGGAAAGATTATTCATGCTGCACATTCGGAACTGAGGGAAAAGGCACTTTCAGGCCCGGCAGCAGTTCATCTCCCTTTATCGGGGAGAAAGGGATGCTTTCAGAAGTGGAAGAAATCAGGATGGAATGCATAGTAAACGGGGAAAATCTTGAAAAGCTTTCCAACTCTGTAATAAAAGCCCATCCATATGAAGAACCTGCTTATGACATATATGCCCTGGAAAACAGATTTCCGGAGGGTGGGATAGGCCAGACAGCAGAATTTGATGTTTCTGTAAGCGCTGCCGATTTCCTGAAAAGCGTAAAAGAAAAACTTGGATTAAAAAATCTGAGATTTGTTTTCAGCAAACCGGCAGATGATGTTAAAATAAAAAAAGTACTTTTAATAAACGGAAGCGCAGATTCAGTAGTGGAAAATATGCTGGATTTTGATTTCGATGCTCTCTTATGCGGGGAAATCAGCTACCATAATTGCGCAGCAGTTTTTGAAAAAGGCATACTGGTTGCAGAGATAGGACATGCCGAGTCCGAGGTGGTTTTTACCGATATGGCCTGGGAAATAATTGACGGATTCATTCGGGAAAACAAACTGGACATTGTTCTCTATAAGGGCGAAAAGCCTATTAATTTATGGAGGTATTTTATTGAATAACACAATTTTCAGCCTGACCGATCTTTACTGTCTTCAGCTTGCAGAAAACAAGATAAGATTTTATGAGAGAGAAATACAAAAGCTGAAAGATGATGAAGACCTTAAAAACAGGGCGGAAGAATTAAGAGAAGCAGAAACTGCTCTTGAAGGGCTTCGGAAAACACGGCATGATCTTGAGAGCCAGAGGAAAAAGCTTGAAGATGAAATAAGTCTTAAAAATGAAAAAATAAAAAAGAATGAGCAGAAACTTTCAAGTGGAACTATAACAAGCTCAAAAGAAATCATAAGCCTTAATGAAGAAATTGAAAGCATAAAAAAGATAAACACAGAACTAGAGAATAATATGCTTGAGATAATGATAAAGATTGACGACATTGATGAAGAGATAAAGGCTCAAAAAGAAAAAAAGGAAAAAATAGAAGCTTATGTTAAAAAACTAAGTGATGAGATAGATGAAAAAATCGCCGCGGAAGAAAAAGTTTTAAATAAATACAAAGATAAAAAACAGGAAGTAGCTTCAAGAATTCCCGAAGCGCAGACAGACAAATTCAATGAAGTCGCTGAAAAAAGAGGCGGAGTAGCAATAGGAATACTTAAGGAAAAGCTCTGTCTTGCCTGCAACATGGAGATGTCAATGATGGAGGCCATGAACATGAGCAGCGATGATTTGATCTACAGATGCCCCAACTGCAAAAGAATGCTTATAAGGTACAGACCGGAAATCGACCGGATAAACGAAGAATATAATGAATAAGCGTGATCATACAGAAGTCAGGGTTTTTACTGATGGAGGATCCAGGGGCAATCCGGGACCTGCCGCCATAGGAGTGGTTATTGCAGATGAAAAGGATAATATAATTTCCCGGTTCGGAAAATACATAGGCACAGCCACCAATAATGTTGCAGAATATTCTGCTTTGATTGAAGCTCTTAGGCTTCTGAGAGAAATCGACGCTTATCGGGTTATTTTCCATACAGACAGCAGTCTTGTCTACAATCAGATAAAAGGTTTCTGGAAAATAAAAAATCCCGACATAAAGCTTTTGAATGAACAGGCAAAAAAAATGCTTTACGACCTCCCATACTATAATTTCATTCATATTCCCCGCGAAAAGAATAAAGATGCAGACAGGCTTGTAAACAAAGCCCTTGACGAGCAAAAGAAATCTTTAAGCCAGTAACTGAAAATATTTTAAAGGGTTTTCCGCGACTGGTTATTAATATTATCCTGCTAATTACTATTATTGTATAAATAAATAATAAACAAAACCGGCATAGTCAATAGAATATTGTCAAAAGTATCTATTTTAACTGGTCTTGATTTTTAATAAATTACATTTATTATTTTAACTATAACGCAGGGTCAGCCGGATAATCGCGGAAACTTTGTTTCTGAGGAAAGTCCGAGCTCCAAAGGGCAGGACGCCGGGTAACGCCCGGGCAGGCAGACGAAAGTCATGTCTGACAGATAGTGCAACAGAAAATACACCGCCGTATATTTACTGTTCGTATGCTTTTTTAAGCATTTACGAACCTTGATTTGGTAAAATAACGGTAAGGGTGAAATGGCGGGGTAAGAGCCCACCAGCGGTCAGGCAACTGGCTGGCTTTGAAAACCTCATCCGGAGCAAGACCAAATAGGGAAGATACGGGGCTGCCCGCCTCTCTTCCGGGTTGGTCGCTTGAGGCATATAGCAATATATGTCCCAGATAGATGATTATCGGCAACCCGAAAGGGTTGTTACAGAACTCGGCTTACAGGCTGGCCCTGCTGTTATTTTGTAAAATAATCATTTGCAATGGCCAGCTATGGCCTGCTTAAAGACACACTAAAACCCTTCAATTATTAAAAGTTTTAGTTAAAAATAAGAATTACATCATCTTTTCATGCATAGATATTAATTAGTTTTTAAAGAGGTTTACTCCTGTTCTTAATTTAGAAGAAAAAGGACTAAGATATGCTTAAGAAATATATGTTGATAGAAGTGTTTTCCGGTTCTTACAATAAAGAGAATGTTGAGCATGAATTACTAAATGATCAAAAGAGTCATATCACCGGAAGTATCCGGAACCAGATTTGATTATTTATGATTATACTGAGCACTTGTTAGACGGGGAAAAGCCGGAAGATGATATTATTGTACTGAAATGATAAGAGAAAGTAAGATGAACAAATATATCAAACTTAGGGAACAATTTGAAAAAAACCGCAATAGTGAATATGCAAAAAAGATGTCTGCATACTTGAGAAATTTGTTTTTGTTCTACGGTCTGCCAACATCAAAACGAAGGGCTCTTTATAAAGAATTTCTAAAAGAAGAGAAAAGAAAAAGATTAATTGATTGGGATTTGCTTGATCAGTGCTATGAAGATGAACATAGGGAGTTCCAGTATCTTGTTGTGGATTATCTTAGGACAATGCAGAAGTTTTTAACATTTGATGATGTCCCACATATAAAGAAATATATAAAGGCAAAACAGTGGTGGGATACGATTGATGGCTTTACCGGAATCATTGGAAATATCGCTTTTGTTGATGAAAGAATAAATGACTTAATGATTGAATGGTCGATTGATGAAGATTTTTGGGTGCGAAGAATTGCTATTGATCATCAACTTCATAGAAAGGATAAGACGAATACCCGGTTGCTTGAAAAAATAATAGTGAATAATTTTGGGAGTTCTGAGTTCTTTATCAATAAGGCTATTGGTTGGAGCTTGCGAGACTACTCAAAAACAAATCCTGACTGGGTAAGAAAATTTATAGAAACCTACAAAGATAGAATGGATAAACTTAGTATCAGAGAAGCAAGTAAATATTTATAGTTTTTTAAGTAAGAGTTGCCAACCATTATAAAAAAACTATATAAGGAGTTATAATGCACAAAATATTTAAGTATAACGATAAGACCATTGTCAGTGCTGATGGAACAATCCTTTGCGGCATTGTCAATGTTACACCGGATTCTTTTTCTGATGGGGGACGATGGTATTCAACAAAAAAAGCTGTCGCTCGTGCCTTGGAGTTGGTGGAACAGGGGGCGAGAATGTTGGATATTGGTGGTGAATCCACCAGACCAGGCAGCACGTCGGTGGAAGTCAGAGAGGAGATCGACCGAATCTTACCGGTAATACGTGAATTAAAAAAATGCACCGATGTACCTATATCGCTCGATACTTGGAAGGCACCTGTGGCGAAAGAGGCCATTGAAGTCGGAGCAGATATTATCAATGATATTACAGGCTTCTTAGGGGATCCCAATATGGCGAAGGTTGTTGGCGAATCCAGAGCCGGAGCCATCTTGATGTTTAATCCCGTTATTGCAAGACCCAATCATCCGGGATCAAAAATCTTTCCTTTCTTCGGGGGTAAAGGAGTCTTTAGTCAAGATGAAATCGAAAAAATGGCCAGTTTACCCATACAGGAATCTATGTGCTTCTACATGAGACGTTGCATCAAGATCGCTCATGAGGCTGGAGTAGATGATGAAAGAATCATGTTGGATCCGGGTATCGGTTTCGGTTTAACAAAGAGGGAGAATCTTTTATTAATCAGAGATCTCCATGTTTTAAGAGATATGGGTTACTGTATCTTTGTAGGGGTTTCCAGAAAGAGATTTATAGTCAATATACTGGAGAATGCCGGTTTTAATATGGATTTGGAAACTGAGAATGGCTATGAAAATCGCGACATAGGCTCTGCCGCTCTTACGGCTATCGCCACCATGTTGGGAGCAGATGTAATTAGAGTCCATACCGTTCCATATCATAGGATATCTTCAGAAATTGGAAATGCTATACGTTTCCCTGGAGCAATAGAAGACGTTCATTTGAAACAATACAGCACTAAAAATAAAAAACAAGGATAATCGCGGCGGACTCTCTTCATGGCAAGACTTTATCTATCGTTTCTTCAATGAATCCTGATATAGTTGAAGATGACTTCATCAAATTTCTCAGTTTGTGGAGGAGATTTATTTTATGAAAAAGATTATTGCCTTTATAGCCATCTGGTTAATGATTTTACCTATGATGGCTTGCAATTCAAAAAATACATTTATGGGCTGAAGTTATATGCTATACTGGTTATGCAACAATTAAAGCCGAAATAATATTGTTAAGAAAGTTGGAGTCTGTCTATGACTTTACTTGCAGCCGGGATCGTCTTCGTTGTATTGCTGGTTCCGGCAATACTTTTTTTCATAGAGTACAGTAAAACAAAAAGGACGTTATTTTTGGCATTTGGAATCGTCTTTATTGTGCTGATCACTGCTGTAGCTGCATACAGTCTGGCTACCATCCTGTTTCTCAATGCGATAGAATAACGCTATGAGAAAGCTGTCCTGGATGCATTCCAGACTGACCTTAATGAATGTATCAACGATAATGAAACCAAGCTGCTTTCCGGTCTGCTCGTTTAGATGATTTAGCGCGTGTTTTCCGGACAAGCTTTTCAGTGCAACCGGTCGGATGTTGCATATCGCATACGCTTGTGACGGCGCAGGCAAATTAATGTCCCATAAATGTAGGGTAAATATCAGAAGAAGTTCTGAGACTATTCTTCCGGAAAGAAAAGCCTGACTATCTATAATTTCAGCCGCCTTAAAAAATAGTGTGTTATGTGGTTACAGCAGAAAGCGAGATTGATTGCCTAAGCTTGCATCAGTTTGCTATAAACGTGGAGCTGCGATCGTCTCGGCTGTACTCGTTACTCGTTAGCTACAGATACTATAATCAATTTTAACCGGCTTATTGAGGTCAGCTGACTTCTTTGCAGCATTACAGATAAGGATATTTTTCAATCCATCAATACCGCTGCATACAGGTTCCTTGTCTTCAACTATTGCCTTGAAAAACTCTTCAAACTCCTTTACAAACGCATCATGGTATCTATCCATATAGAAAAGAGAGTAGCTCTTATTTTTACTGGACCATGCTGCATCAGTCAATTTATCTATCCGGCCTCCATTGTTACTGTAAAAAAGTATTTGTGTTGGAACCATATTATCTATAAAGATACATCCCTTTGAACCAAATATTTCGACTCTCTGGTCAAAACCATATGAGGCCTGCATGCTGCCATCAACTGCTCCGACCGAATCATTGCCAAATTTCAAACTCACTAGTATTGTGTCATAATCCTCAATTTCAGCAAATTTTTGCTCTATCAGTACTTTTCCAATGGCAAACAATTCCACTACTTCTGAACCGGTCAGGAATCTTAAAATATCAAAGTCATGGCTTGTCACTTCATTAAAATGTCCTGCAAACAGGCCTTTTTGCAGATACCTGGCTGCAAGGACTTCGGGTAGTCTTGAGACAGCCTTAACAACATGTATATCTCCTACAGCATTGTTTAATATCATTTCCCTTGCTTTAATGTAGTTAATATCAAATCTCCTGTGAAATCCGACCTGTAATTTTAAATTCTGCTTTTTAGCAATATCTATGGCTGTCTTTACTTTTTCCGGATGTACCCCTATCTGTTTTTCGCAAAAAATATTTTTACCTGCATTTGCGGCGCTTATCAGAATATCTGTATGCTGTGTTATCTGAGTGGCAATAACGACTGCGTTTATCTGGTCATCACTTAATATATCTTTATAATCGGAAGTAAAAGTTATTCCATCGGAAAAACCTTCCTTTACAGCCCAGTTTTTCACGTTTTCAATGTCAGTGTCACAAATACTTTTTATTCTGACGCTCCTGAAATTTTGTATTATATTTCTAACATGAAATTTTCCAATAGTCCCGCAGCCGATAATACCCAAGACGATATTTTTATTTTTAATCATTTTTCCTCCCTTATATTATAAAGAAAAATCAATCCTAACATATTTTCTCCGGATTCAGGATATTTTACAACTCTCATTTCGTCTACATTGGTATTTATACTTCCTTCTATAGTTGCTGAAATCTCACCGGGATCGGGATGATAGAGGATCAGGATGATAGAAAAATCTTCCGTATCATCTTAGTTTTTTGTAAAGCACACTAAAGATATTGAAATACGGGATATTGGAAATTATTTAAGAAACTCTCTTAGTGAATCAATTTTAAATTTTGAGATGTTTAAGAGCCATGCATCATTTAATGAAAATAAACCTGTAAAAAATTTACCATATAATGAAAGTGAGTTAGAAAATAGTCCGGAGCTTGAAGATTTTAATCCCAAAATAGGGATTTTAGATAAAGTTATGAAGAGCAGGATAATCAAGAAAAATAAAATTGCTGAAGAAGAATTTAAACAGAAGTGAAATTATAAAGACTTATTAATGATTGAAAATTATAAGAGAATTAAAATCCTGTCTCCAAGGGATTTTTGGTGTTTTGAGATATTTTTTGTAAAAGATAATTAAAATGTTTAAGTATTAAATACTTACTTATTGTATCTAACATTCATCAGTTCATTATTCCATTTAAATGATATAATTATTTCTCGTAATATAACTTTTTTAAATATAAAAAATTCAGTGATTATGCTGAGTATTGAAATGGGAGGAGTCTCATGGCTGAAGAAAGAATAGATTTTCTTGATAATAATAAAAGTGATTCTGAGCTTCAGGAAATCATAGACAAAAACGAATGGAGCCTTTCTTTATATGAGGTAAAAGAAGCGCAGAGAAGAGCAAAGAAAATCTTAAATATTACAGAATTAGGAATCCTGGACTCCCTTTGGTCGGAACACTGCTCCTACAAACACACAAAGAAAACTCTCGGGATGCTTATAAAAGACAATAGCTATATATTAAAAACAAAGAACAGCGAAGCCGGAGCGGTAATGATACCCGGGACAGATTATGTCGCTGTCTTTAAGATTGAATCACATAATCATCCTACTCAGGAAAATCCTTATGATGGCGCTGCAACAGGCATAGGCGGAGTAATCAGGGACATATTTGCAATGGGAGCCAGAATTGTAGGATGCGGCGTATCTTTAAGAACGGGTCCCCTTAGCGGCAAGCACTCAAGATATATACTGGAAGAAGGAACAAAAGGTGCAGCAAATTATTGCAATGTCATGGGAGTTCCCCTGGTTGACCTTGACACTTATTTTAATGAATATTTCAAGGAAAACTGTCTTGCCAATGTTTCTGCCATAGGAGTTGTAAAAACAGAATACCTTATACCAAATATGGCGTCAAAAGATTCTGGCGGCTATAACCTTATATATTTTGGTAAAGAGACCAAAGGCGCAGCTGCCGGAGGGGCATCAAGTTCGTCAAAAACAAGAGAGGAAGGAAAGCAGCTATATAAAGCAGAGTTCGGATCAAAACCCGAGCTTGAAAGAGATACCCTGGCTGCCCTGGAGCAGGCGAAGAAAAATTTAAAAAAAGAAGGATTGTTTAAAAAAATATCGATGAAAGATATGGGGGCAGCAGGACTGACATGTTCCACATCGGAGCAGGTTCCTGAAGGCTATGGTGTTATCATCTATACAGACAAGGTGCCTTCACCGGAAGGTGTCAGTGCATATGAGCTGGCAGTAGGTGAGGATCAGGAAAGAAATATGATAATTGCGCCCAGAGGAAAAGCTACCGATATAATACTGGAAACATTCAGAAGCAATGAAGATTTTGTAAAAAGCGGAGGAGTGATAGCTGTTGTCGGCGAAGTTATAAGTGAAGACAGGTTTGTCATGAAAGATAGTGTAAGCGGAGAAGTTTTCTGCGATATTCCAAACAGCCTTATAAGCAATTCACCCCAGTATGAACCTGATACAAAAGCTATGGCCATAGAGGAAGAAAAGGACTTCAGCGTTAATGAGCCTGAAGATCTTGAAGAAACAATCCTGGGCATATTAAGCTCAGATAATGTTTATTATAAAAAAGAATCTTATGATGCTTATATGGATAAAGATTACATGGTGATAAAAGCAAGAGAGTCAGACACAGCCGTAATTGCCCCGCTTATGTATGAAGATGTAGATGAAAAGCAGAAAAAAATAGGAATAGCTCTGGTTTTCGGTGGGAAATCCATACAGGGCAGAAACGGCACTTCTTTCGAACAGTCCTATCTGGCAACTTTGCAGGCAAGACTTAAACTGGCATTGGCAGGACTTTGTCCGATAGCTGCAACTGATGGCTGCAATTATGCAAATCCTGACAGACCTGAAGATTTCCATAGTTTTGTTGAAGGCATAAAGGGATTAAATAAAGCTTGCAAAATTCCTATCTTTGGGAAAAGAGAGCCTATGGCGATTGTGTCAGGAAATGTATCCTTAAATAATACTTTTATTGCAGAAGACAAAGAAGTAAAAGCGATAGATCCTTCAATGATACCCGGTGTTTTTGGATACATAAATGATTATGGCAAAACAGTAACGAATGCTTTTAAAAACAGTGGCAGAGCCATTTATCTTATAGGGGAGATAAAACACGAATTTAAAGGTTCCGAGTATGCAGCCATAAATGGCAGGCTTGGTAAAAATCTTCCCTGTCTTTCCGAAGACAGTGCAGCCGGCTTTGAACATGCATCAATTGAGGCAGCTGAAAATGACATGGTAGAATCTTCAAAATTAATAGGAAACGGAGGGCTTGCCGCTGCAATAACAGATATGATATTTAAAAGCAAAGATAAGATAGGGGCAGAGATAATAGCGGAAAATATTGCATATGACAAGAGACTTGATTATGCGCTGTTGAGTGAATCCCTGGCTGCAGTTGCAGTGGTTAAAGAAGGCAAAGAAAAAAGCTTTGAAGAAGTTTACAAAAAATATAATATAAAAGTAACAAAAATAGGCAGAACAACAAATGACGGAAACCTTATCGTTACTGAAAACAACAGGCCGGCAATTAATATAGAAAATGAAAGACTTGCAAAAGCTTACAGAAGGGGAAAAAAATAATAAACGGGATTTTTCGGTAATTTATTTGGAAAAAGTACAAAAAATTTCCCATTAAATAAGCTTTTTGTGCAATAATTTAAAATTAGGATTTTCAAGTTATTTAATATATTAAAATATAAAACAAAGAAGGTAGCATGATGAAAAAAACATTGATTATCTTGTCAGTTACAGCAATTATTCTGGCAGCTTTATTAAGTATTGGTTGCTCAAAGTCCAAATTAAGCGGAACATTTGAAGGCACACTTCCATGTGCTGACTGTCCCGGTATTCAAACCCTTATAACTATTAATTCAGACGGTACTTTTCATATGGAAGAAACTTACCTTGAGAGCGATGTTGAAACCATGATTTCAGATGGAAAATGGGTTCTTGACAAAGATGTAATTACATTTACTGTCGATGATTACAATTTTGAATATAAGGTTATTTCAGATAAGGAAATAAAATGGGCGCCTGACGGAGAAGAAATTACAGGAACAGACCTTAACTGGTCTCTTTTCAAGAAATAAGATCTCTAAAAATTCTTTTATTTAGCATATACTGTATTTATTGCTATAATAAATCCTGATATCACGAGCATTAAGGCAGAACTGTTAGTTAATATG
>DUQM01000044.1 GCA_012837825.1 Actinomycetota bacterium
ATAACTACGGCTATATTAATAAAATATAAAATAAAAGACAGAAAACAAATCCAAATAATAGAAAAAGATTTTTAAATCGTTTTAATTTATTAAAAAGTTAGAATTTACTTATTAATTCCGCAAGGCCGTCTTTAAAACTTACAAGCGGACTGTATCCAAGGTCTTCCCTTATTTTTTCAAGAGAGGCAAGGCTATGCTTTACATCTCCTTTTCTTTCTTCTTTATAAACAGGTTCAATATCCTTATCATAATATTCAGATAAAAGCCTGATTATTTCATTTAAACTTATTCTTTTCCCGCATGCCACATTATAGAAATTTCCGAATGCTTTTTTATTTTCAGAAGTTGCAGCCAGGCAGTTTGCATATAGAACATTATCAATATATGAAAAATCACGGCTTTGTTCACCATCTCCAAAAATGACAGGTCGGCTGTCCTCGTTTATTTTTTTAAGAAACAGAGGTATCACAGCAGAATATATTGAATCCGGGCTTTGTCTTTCTCCGAACACATTAAAATATCTAAGCGAAACAGTTTCCAGCCCATATAAATTATAATAAAGTCTTGTATAATATTCCGCGGTTAATTTTGTTACCGCATATATGGATTTGGGATTTACCGGCATATCTTCAACTTTGGGAAGAACAGGAGTATCCCCATACACTGAAGATGAAGAAGCATAGATAAATCTTCTGACATTGTTTTTATGTGAAGCAAAAAGCATATTAAGTGTGCCGTCGATATTGGATGAATTTGAATCCAGCGGATTTTCAATGGAACGTTGAACTGAGCCAAGAGCTGCTTCATGAAAAACAATATCTATATCTCCGGTTGCAGCCTTACATGTTTCAGGATTTCTTATATCTCCATTGATAAAGTCAAAATTGCTATTACCTGATTTGCCTGAAGAAGCCTCAAGAGCCTTGTTGATATTTTTTAAAGAACCGGTGGATAAATTATCAAGACCCCTTACATATAAATTCTTTTTCAGTAAAAATTCCAGAAGATTTGAACCTATAAATCCCGCACATCCGGTTACAAGTACCTTTATGTCCTTATCGAATTTAATTTCTTCAAGCCTCAATTTGTTCTCCTGTTGCCAAGTAATTTAATAGTTTAATCTGTGCTATAATCTCCAGTACCTGAATCCGGCTTTTTTAGCTTTTTCTTTGTTAAATATCCACTTAATATCAAAAAGTATGGGATTTTCCGTTCTCATTTTTGTCTTTAAATCTTTTAAATCCATTTCTTTAAATTTATCGTGGGCAACACAGAAAACAGCTGCATCCATATCTTTTATTTCATCAGGCTCTATGAGCTCTATGCCGTAATGTTCTTTTGCTTCATCTTTAAGCGCCAGCGGATCATAAATACTTACATCAATATTGTAATTTTTTAAATAATTATATATATCTACTACTTTGGTATTTCTGCAGTCTGAAACATTTTCCTTAAATGTAAGGCCAAAAAGAATCACTCTTATATTATTTTTTAATTCACTGTTTGAGATAATGTTTTTTAGTATCTGTCTGCTTATAAATTCTGACATGCTGTCATTTATTTTTCTGCCGGCATTTATCACTTCAGGATGGTATCCCAGTTCAATTGCTTTATAAACCAGATAGTAAGGATCAACTCCTATGCAATGGCCTCCGACAAGACCGGGTCTGAAATCTAAAAAATTCCATTTTGTTTTGGCAGCTTCCAGAACTTCGCTCGTGTCTATTCCTATTCTGGAAAAAATAACTGCAAGCTCGTTTACAAGTGCCACATTGATATCTCTCTGAGTGTTTTCAATTACTTTTGCCGCTTCAGCTACTTTAATGCTGGATGCTTTATGGACACCTGCTTTTATTATTTTCCCATATACGCCTGCTACTATTTCCAGTGATTCGTCATCCTGGGAAGAAACAACTTTGACTATCCGTGTCAGGGTGTTGACTTTATCTCCCGGGTTTATTCTTTCCGGCGAATATCCGACTACAAAATCTTTCCCGTTTTTAAAACCTGACTCTCTTTCAATAACAGGTATGCATATATCCTCAGTAACTCCGGGATAAACGGTTGATTCATATACTATTATCGAATTTTCAGGCATATTCTGTGCAGTCAGGGCAGTAGCGCTTTCAACAAGACCAAGGTCAGGGATGTTGTGATTGTCTATAGGTGTGGGAACAGCGATTATAAAAAAACCGGCTTTCTTTAAATCGGATTTATCTGAAGTAAGCAGGCATTTCAGTCCTTTTAAATCTTCTGTTTTTACATTACTGTCTTTATCACAACTGTTTTTTAGCTCTTTTATTCTCCGGCTGCTGATATCAAAACCTATTACATCAAAATATTTATCAAGCTCTATTAGAAGAGGAAGACCGACATAGCCGAGACCGACAACTGCGATTTTTAATTCTTTATTTTCTAATTTTTTGTAAAAATCTTTATAATCCATAATAAAATTATTTCCTTTTAGTTTGTTATAATAGATTAGTTTGTTATCTTTATAGATTAAGTTATCATTATTTAAAAAATATTTAACTATTTTAACAAAAAAAATGTCTTTTGTATTTTAATTTGGAATGACTGCAAGCAAAAAAATATATTATGTGATTGAGCCTGCGAATTGGGTAATTAGACAGGAAGGCTTAAGTATATTTAAATACATGAGAAAAGAGTATAAAGAGATATCTTTTGAATTGCTACCATTATCTTTAAGGAAGTTAAGAAAAATAAAAAATCAGATTATTCATTTTGGTTCAAGAAATACTTATATGCCTGAAGTTTACAAATGTGTTGATCCCAGCAATAGTATAATACTTACATGGTATCATGGCACAGATAATGATTTGCAATACATAAAGATTATTCCTGAAGTAAAATCCAAGATTGATATTATTCATACTTCCTGCACATTAAGCAGGAATAATCTGATAAAATGGGGATTTGATTATGATAAAATAGTTATAATCCCTATAGGCATAGATTCTGAATTATTTAAAAAATCTTCAGAAGAAGAAAAGAAAGTTTTTAAAAGGAAAATAG
>DUQM01000045.1 GCA_012837825.1 Actinomycetota bacterium
AGAAAAATAAATCTGAACCGGTAGTTCCTGCAATGCTGATTTCCTAACCTGATAAATCAGGTATTGAAAATTTAAATTAAAGCTTGGATAGCTAAGTCGTCTTCATATTGGCAAAATATCCATGGCATTATACGTCCCCATTCAACCCATAAAGACTCCGCCATTTACATTAATTATTGTACCTGTGACATATCTTGATTTGTCGCTGGCCAGAAATACTATCACATCTGCAACCTCATCCGGTCTGCCGATTCTTCTCAAAGGCACAGTCTCGGGATCAAAATGAGTAAATTCCCTGGTCATTTCTGTGTCAATAAAACCCGGAGAAACCGCATTGACAGTTATGTTGTAAGGACCTCCGATTTTTGCAAGAGACATAGTCAGCGTTATAATGCCGCCTTTGGAAGTACAGTAGTCAATCCCTGTAGCTATTCCCCCAATCTGTCCGGAAATAGAAGTTACATTGACTATCTTCCCATATTTCATTTTTTTCATAAGAATAAGTGCTTCCCTGCAACACAGGTATGTACCTCTCAGATTTATGCCCAGCATCTTATCCCATTGCTTTTCATCTATTTCTTCTATGGGTAAAGTATCACATATCCCGGCACAGTTAATCAAAATGTCAATCCTTCCAAACCGGTCAAAGATTTTCTTAAAAAGACTTCTTATTTCTTCGCTGTCGGATATATCCGTTTTAATAAATTCACATTTTGCTCCTGTTTCTTTTCTTATCTTTTCTGCAACTTCATTGCCCCTGTCAACATTGAGATCAGCTATAATTACTGCTTCCGCATCTTCCCTTGCAACCGCAAAAGCAGTCGCTTCCCCGATCCCTCCGGCTGAACCTGTAACAATTGCCACCTTCCCTTTTAATTCTTTCATTTGTTAAACTCCCAGCTTGATATTCTATTTTTTTAAAAATCTATCTTCATATTTTATAATAAATAAAAACATTTTTTTACTAATTCAAAAAATTTCAAACAATATTATGTTATAACATCTGATTAGTTTATGCTTTAATATTTTATAAATCAGACAATAAAACAACCGTAGGACATATTTTTAATTATGGCAGAAAATCTGTAAACCCGGAAATACCTGAATAAAATGTTATAAAGTTTAACTATGAGCAAAATGAATCCCCCGCAAAAACCAAGGAAGAAATAATTCAGAATGCGATTTCAAAACCGTTTGCTGTAAAACCTTTATATGAAGCCTTAAATCTCTTTACAAAAAGATAAAAAATTTGTTCTCGGCGGATATAAAGCTGTAGTCGTATCAAAACTTCTTACAAAAAGCTAATGTACTTTTATATTCTGACTTTGACACAGCCACAATATGCGATATCGGTCTTGACAAAATAAATCCTGCTCAGGAATATATTGACTCAAGGCTGTCCGGAGAAAAAGATTTAAGATTTGCTGTTGTCCCGAACAGCAGATTTGTCAGATTGTCAGGATAACAAATCAGAAAAAAGCCCTATATTTTTATTTTGTCCCTATTGAAAACCCATTTGGGATTTTTGCCTTCCAGAAAATCTGCAACTCCCTCTGCTGCATGCATTGCCATCCTTCTTGAACTTTCCTTTGTAAGAGCAGCTGAATGGGGTGTCAGGTAAACATTGTCGGTCATAAGCAACGGGTTATCATTTTCAGGAGGCTCATTTTCAAAAACATCCAGCGCCGCTCCGGAAATCTTTTCTTCATTCAGCGCTTCCGCCAGAGCTTTTTCGTCAATTATCCCGCCTCTTGAAGTATTTATTATGAATGCGCTTTTCTTCATTCTGCCCAGAAGCTTTTCCCCTATTATGTGGTGATTCTCCTTTGTGTAAGGAATATGAACGCTTATGAAATCAGACAATTCAAACAGCTTGTCCATACTCTCCATTTTTTTGCACTGAAAATCATCTTCCTTAAACTCCTGCACATAGGGATCAAAGAAAAGAATATCCATTTTAAAACAACTGTAGCATAACTTTGCAAGTTTCCTCCCTATTTTTCCAAACCCTACAAGGCCAAGCGTCTTTTCAGCCATATCAACAGGCAGATAGGAATTCCTTATCGCAAAATTACCGCTCCTGACTTCTGAGTCCATTTTGTTCAGATATTTGGACAGAGCAAGCATAAATGCAAGAGCATGTTCTGCCACGCTGTCCGTATTTGCTTCAGGCGTATTGCAGACCAGTATGTTTTTCTCGGAAGCAGCTTCAATATCAACATTATCTACTCCACCGCCGGTTCGGGCTATTACCTTGAGCCTGGGAGATGAAAAAATAGTCTCCCTTGATAGTTTCGTGGCTGTTCTTACTATTATTGCATCAGCTTCCCCGGCATTTTCCCTTACAGTTTCATCATCCGGGGACGGAGAGATAGTGATATTAAAGCCTTTATTTTTTAAAAACTCTATGGCATCCTCATGTATCTTCTGGGATAAAAGGATATTTTTCATTTAAATCATGTCCTTTTCTTCAAGATATTTTTTCAACT
>DUQM01000046.1 GCA_012837825.1 Actinomycetota bacterium
AAGTGTAAACCTTATGGGAAAGCTTGTCCAGGAAGCCGTTAAAGGAGCAGTGATATCTCTTACGGAAGATAATGCTGAGATTGCGCAAAAAGTCATTGACGGAGATGACAGGATAGATGACCTTGAAATGAAAATTGAGCAGGACTGTCTTTTCATTCATGCAAAATATCAGCCATTTGCAAGAGATTTAAGGCTTATAAATTCCATGAATATTATTGCCATATCTCTCGAAAGGATAGGCGATCTGGCAGTAAATCTTGCCAAGATTACCCGTAAGCTTGAGAAGCATAAAGCAATGTTTATGACTCCTGAAATACTGGATCTCATCAAGGAAATGGCGAAACTTGCAAAAACTGTTCTTTCCAGTGCGCTTAAAGCTTTTAAAAATCATGATGTAAAACTTGCTGCAAAGCTAGATGAAATCGATATGGAAGTCGATGAAATACAAAGAGTCATTTTCAAAAAACTCTTTGCGTCTGCAGTGGGAAATGATGAGATTAACAAGGAAGAGTTTGTGCTTTATCTTTCAAGCATCTCTCTTGCAACAAGATATCTTGAAAGGATAGGAGATCAGTCCGTAAATATCGGGGAGAGAATCCTTTTGTCTCTGACAGGTGATTATAAGGTACTGAACGATGACATCAATGAAGGATAAATTTATAATAAGTAATGGTTCTTAATTAATTATCAGAAGAGGGGGAAAATAATGAAAGAAAAAACACTTGCAAATCTCCAGGCAGCTTTTGCGGGAGAGTCACAGGCTAATAGAAAATATCTTGCTTTTGCAAAAAAAGCAGATGCTGAGGGCTACAATCAGGCAGCTAAACTTTTCAGAGCTGCTGCTGAAGCTGAGACGATACATGCCCATGCCCATCTTGCTGTCATGGGTGGCATAAAAGATACAAAAGCGAACCTTCAGGAAGCAATAAACGGAGAAACGCATGAGTTTCAAAGCATGTATCCCCAGATGATTAAGGATGCGGAAAGTGAAGGAGAAAATTCCGCAAAAAGAAGCTTCAGTTATGCAAATTTTGTTGAAGAAGTACATGCAAACTTATATAAATCATATCTTGAAAACATTGATAATCTAAAGGAAGAGGATATATGGGTATGCCCCGTATGCGGTATGACATTTATAGGCAAAGCAGATGAAAAATGCCCTGTCTGCGCCACATCAAGAGAAAAATATATTTTAATAAAATAAAGAATATTATAAATACAAGTTCATTAAGCATTAAGGCAAGACATTAAAAAATCAAAAAGTTCCTTTATCTTAAACAAGATATTTAGTTTAATCATCTGGCAGCAATAACTGCCAGATGATTTTTGTAGGGAGAAAATAATAAATAATAAAGGTAGTATGGATAATAGAAAATAATTAAAAACATGACTGAAAATTATGGAAAACTTTTTATATGCTCTACTCCTATCGGTAATCTTGGAGATACAAGTTTCAGGCTTGTTGAGACTTTAAAAAACTCGGATCTTATAATAGCTGAAGATACAAGAACAACTTTGAAGCTTCTTGCCAGGTATGATATAAGAAAACAGGAACTGCAAAGCTATCATGATAACTCTGCACTGCAGAAAACCGAGAGTATAATTGAGAAAATAAAAAATGGTAAAAATGTTGCAATAGTTTCTGAATCAGGAACACCCCTTATTTCTGATCCGGGATATAAGATTGTCAAAAAGTGCATAGATGAGCAAATAACGGTTGCAGTTATTCCCGGTCCGAGTGCTGCAGTGAGCGCGCTTGTGGCATCAGGCCTTCCGGTTGACAGATTTGTTTTCATAGGATTTCTGCCCAGGCAGAATCAGAAAATAAAGAAAGAGCTTGAAAAATTAAAAAATCTTCCGTTTACCCTGATATTTTATGAATCACCGAATAGATTGCAAAAACTGCTGGAAATAATCCTTGAAATTTTAGGCAACAGAAAGGCCTGTATTGCAAGGGAAATGACAAAAATTCATGAAGAATACTTAAGGGGACGTATAGTTTGGCTTCTTGGTGAAATCGGTAGGAAAGAAAATACCGGCCAGGCCCTTAAAGGAGAAATTGTTCTTGTCGTTGAAGGAAACACAGAGCAGAGATCCAGAAACTACAAGCCGGATGATATAAGGACCCTGCTTTGCGGCCTGCTAAAGAAAGGATTGGACAGAAAAGAAGTATTCAGAGAGATAATGGCTGAATATGATATAGATAAAAAAACCCTCTACAACATTTATATTAATATTAAATAGCTAAACCGGAATCAGTGATATTCCATTTAAATTAATTTTAAAATAAGTACTTATATGTGCTATATTTCTTTTTTAAAGTAAAATAATTATAAAATTTATATAAAAGCAAATAAAAGGAAATTCAGATGGAGTCTAAAAAGGAAAAGTTTTATATAACCACAGCAATACCATATATGAACAGCAAGCTTCATATCGGATTTTTTTATGAAGCTATACTTGCAGATGTGTGTGCAAGGTTTAACAGACTATTGGGCAAAGATGTATTTTTCCTTACCGGTTCCGATGAACATGGACAGAAAATAGAAAAAAGTGCTCAGGCAAATAATATGACGCCTAAACAGTATACGGACATCATGGTCGATGATATGAAAAGGCTGCTTGAGCTTTTTGAAATAAGCAATGATTCATACATAAGGACAAGTGATGAAAAACATAAGAAAGTTGTCCAGAATATCCTTTTAAAACTAAAGGAAAATGGTGATTTGTATAAAGGCCATTATGAAGGCTGGTACTGTGTCCCTGATGAAGCTTTTTTTACTGACAGTCAGATAACTGATGGGAAGTGTCCTGAATGCGGGAGAGAAGTAGAATACATAAAAGAAGAAAACTACTTTTTCAAGCTATCAAAATATCAGGACATCATACTGGAGCACATCAGAAAAAATCCTGACTTTATTCTTCCGGAAACCAGAAAAAATGAAGTTCTGGGACTGATAGAGCAGGGATTGAAAGACATCAGCTTTTCAAGGACTACTGTGAAATGGGGGATACCCCTTGGGTTTGATTCAAAGCATGTATGCTATGTATGGGTAGATGCTCTTACAAATTATCTTTCAGCACTCGGATACTCATTGGAAGACGATGCTCTTTATAAGAAATACTGGCCGGCAAATCAGCATCATATCGGAAAAGATATTCTTAAATTCCATACTCTTATATGGCCTGCAATGCTCCTTTCACTCGGTCTTCCTTTGCCAAGACAGGTGGCAATTCATGGATGGGTGATGCTTGGACAGGAAAAACTTTCAAAATCAAAAGGAATTATGCTTGACCCTGATGATTTGGCTGAGCGTTACGGGGTAGAGCCATTGAGATATTTTTTAATGAGGGAAATATCATTTGGGCTTGACGGTTCCTTTACTCATGAACTTTTTGTAAGAAGATTTAATTCCGATCTAAGCAATGACATCGGAAACCTTCTGTCAAGGTCAATGGTAATGATTGAAAAATACTGTAATGGTATTGTTCCTGAAAATAAAAATATAAATAAAGTGTTTAAGGAAAAATGGGAAGAGGTCAGAAATTATTGTCTGGAATGTGCAAGAGAAGTAAGATTCAATGATTATCTTTCAAAAATATCTGAATTTGTGAATATGGCAAACAAATATATTGAAGACAACCAGCCCTGGAATCTTGCAAAAAGCACAGATAGCCGGGATAGAGACAAACTAAACATCATGCTTTATACGCTCATAGAATCAATAAGACTATCTTCCCTGATGTTATCGCCTGTTATGCCGCTTGCAAGCAGGAAAATCCTTGAACAGATAGGCATAGAATTAAAGGATGATGAGTTTAATCTCAGCAGAATGGGAGACTGGGGCAGTTATAAGGGACAGACGAAATTAAAAGAAAGAGAAATACTGTTCCCAAGAATAAAGGAAGAGTAGCCAGTATTTGCAGGAGAACAATAAACAAAGTGTATTTTTATGTAATCGCAAATATCCAAACTATATTTTTAATACGGAATAAAAAATATGCCAGACAACAATTTAAGAAAACCGGATAAGAAAAATTTTTTAATAGATACGCATGCCCATCTTGATATGATTAGAAAAAAAACACCGGAAGAAGTTATTGATGAAGCCCGGGCTTCAAATGTAAGATACATAATTAATACTGGTTCAGATATTGAAGGAAGCATAAAATCATCAGAATTTGCAGAAAAATACAATAATGTTTTTGCAACAGTGGGGGTGCATCCGCACCATGCCGATACCTTTTCTGCAAAAGAAATTTCATTTATGGAAAACCTTATCAGAGAAAATAAAAAGATAGTTGCAGTAGGAGAAACAGGTTTTGATTATTTTGAAAATCAGGTTCCGCAGGCTGATCAGGAAAAAGCTTTTATCATGCAGATTGAACTGGCAGTAAGAAACAATTTGCCGGTTGTAATTCATGACAGAGATGCGCATAAAGATACTTTGAGAGTTATTAAAAAATATTCGGATGAAAAAAAATTCAGGGCAGTCCTTCATTGTTTTTCGGGAGATATGGATTTTGCGCTTAAGTGCATTGAGTCCGGATTATACATATCTTTTACAGGAGTACTGACTTTCCCAAATGCAAAGGCTGTAAAAGATGCTGCCAGGACAATCCCTGTTGAAAAGATATTTCTTGAAACTGATACGCCTTTTCTGGCACCGCAACCAAGGCGCGGGCAGGAAAACTATCCGTCCAATGTTGTTTTTATTGCTCAGGAGCTTGCTGCTCTTAAAGGCATGGAGTTTGATGAAGTCACAGCTGCCACAACTGAAAATGCAAAGACTTTCTTCGGGCTGGATATCTGAATTTTTCTAAAATTATTTAAAAACCTGTTTTTTTATCAAACATTGCTATGACAGAAAAACCTATAAATCCGACTTATATAAGCGCTCCTTCCCGAACGATAGAAATACTAAAACATTTCGGTATAACTTTAAGAAAAACCTATGGGCAGAATTTCCTTATAGATACGAATGTGTTAAAAAAAATAGCTAATTTTGCCGATATAGACAATAAAGATATTATACTTGAAATAGGAAGCGGAATAGGCAGTCTTACTGAAATAATCTGTCAGCGCGCAAAAAAAATAATTGCTATTGAAATCGATACTTCTCTTTCAGGAATATTTAAACAGATTTTTGAGGAATATATAAACAAAAAAATATTTCTCATAAAAAATGATGCAATGAAATTAAACTATTCCAAGCTTGCAGACAGCTACGGGATTAATAAATGTGTTTCAAATCTTCCTTATAAAATTGCAGCCCCCGTTCTTTTAAAGATATTAAGCGAAACACAGAAAATAACGGATTTTTATGTAACAATTCAAAAAGATATTGCTGAAAGAATCCTGGCAATACCCGGAGATAAAAACTACAATGCATTTTCCGTTAAACTTAATTTTTATTCCCACTTTATAAAGAGCTTCAGCATTTCAAGAAGCTGCTTTTATCCCAAACCGTATGTTGATTCTGTGACTGTCCATATCAGAAGAAATGAAAGGTTTCTGCCAAATTCAATACTTTATAAATTAAGTCCTTTGATTATAAGTGATGTTTTGAAGAATTATGAACTGCAGATTTCTTTTACGCAGGATTTTTTCCATTTTATTGAAGACTGTTTTTATCACAGAAGAAAGAAGCTGATCAATTCTTTAAATCTGAGGCACTCGTTTTATAAGGATAGTGAAAAGAAAATAATCACTATGCTGGAGAAATATGGTTTCTCAAAAGATACACGTCCGGAGGAAATCAGCCTGGAGATATTTCTGCTATTGTTTCTGAGCATAAAAGGTGAATACAGTTACTTTCTAAAAAACGAGAGTATTTGAATTTTAAAAAAAACTGGTATAGAATTTACTAGCTCGTTTTTTTAAAATATTAGTATTTTAAAAACTAATCATCTTTGGGGAGTCGCCAAGCGGTAAGGCAACGGGTTTTGGTCCCGTCATTGCGAAGGTTCGAATCCTTCCTCCCCAGCCAACCTGTGTGACGTATAATTTAGTGCTTTTAGAATTCGAGATTATAGACTCTTCAGCAATTTGTTAGTCTTTTATTTTGTAATTCCCAGATATTTCTTAATATGATTAGCCAAATCATTATCAATTTCCAAATGTCTTGGAATAGGTTACTTTTGGCCGGTCTTAGGATTGATATAAATATCGTGTCTTGATCCGGACCTGTAGAATATGCACCCCTCTTTTTTTATTTGCTTTAGAAGTTCACTTCGTTTCATACAGAGATTTCTTTTAGCTGATAATCTGAGGGAACATCATCCATTAGCATTAATTTATAAGCATCTTTAAGATTCTCTTCAAGTTCTTCAACGGTTTCACCCTGACTCATAATTTCAGGATGTTCAAGAATTTTACCTAACCAGAATTTTTTACCTTTCCAGTAAACCATTTTAATTTTTGCATACACTATTATCACCAGATATTTAAAATGTGATTATTTATAATTTAAAACTATTGATATTATACCATAATAAAGCCTTGTTAAAAATCAATCTTTATGGTTGGAAAGGGTATTAATTTTATTAAATAGTGATTTGGATTGTAGGCAAATAATTATATTAAAAACTCAATTTTGGTATAAAAATATCCTCACTAAAGCCTGCAATTTAGTTCTAACTCTGACCACAATGCCCAGCCGGAGAATACAAATTTGAGCCGGTTTGTTTTTAAATCTTCAATAAATCCAAAAAATTTTCTAATGGATAAAATATCACTTGTGATTATATTAATTAATAATAAAATATATAATTGAACTATAGAATACTCTAGAATGCTATAATTATTAATGTAATATTAATTCTAACTGGTGAAATAAAATGGTTACAAGCATACAAATAAGCGAAGATTTAAAAAAGGTGCTATCCCAAAAGAAACTTTCTGAAAGAGAAACTTACGAAAACGTCATATGGAATTTGCTTGAGGACAATATGGAACTTAGCGAGCAAACAAAAAAAGAGCTTGAGCTTTCAAGAAAAGAAATAAAAGAGGGCAAGACTATAACACTTTCTCAATTAAAAAAAGACCTTGATATAAAATAGAATATGCGGTGATTTTTTTGTATGAAATAATTTTTTCAATAAAAGCAAAAAAACAACTTATAAAACTGGAGAGAAATACCCAGGAAAGAATAATCTCTGCACTTGAAAAAATAAGGATAAGACCTGAAACTTTTGTTACCAAATTAATTGGTGATCAAGGTTACAAACTTAGAGTGGGTGATTATAGGGTTATAATGGATATTGAAAAAAATAGTCTAATTATTCTTGTTATTAAAGTTGGCCATAGAAAAAATATTTATAATATTTAAAAGTTTCTTTACAATCTTAATTAAGGTATAAAAATATCCTCACTAAAGCTCAGCAAAAAAGTTCTGATTCTGTCCGGAATAAATCTCCTTGATTTTAAATCTTGATAATCCTGGAAATGTCATAGCAGGGAAATCATACATTCTCGTTCACTGTTAAAGTATGCTCTAATATATTTTCTTCAGTAGGTATATCTTCACCGTGAGATTTTAAACTTTCAATATATAATCCTATGGCTTCTTCAATTGTTTGGTCATAAGTAACGCAACCAGGAAGAGATGGAACAAATACTGTATATCCGCCTTATGGTTCCTTTTTTAAAAGTGTTTTATAATTTAATATTTTCAATCTTTTACTTTCTTATTGCTAAAGTTTTCAATAATCATAATATGCTATTGTTTCATTTAAAAGTAAAACAGCTAAAGCAATTGACCTGTAGGAAATAGATTTTTATAAAAATGGTTTTCTCTGAACATAATACAGCACTTTTAACTTTGCTTGCTATGCCAAGCCACTTAAGTTCCGGTAAATTATTATCTAAAGATTAAAAAGCAATTACTGTCTTTGCATTTTTTTATTATACGGTTAATTATATCACTCTCAGCTGGGGTGCATTTAAATTCCAGCTGAATCGTTTATAAGGAATGCCTCACAAAAATATAAACTAGCCAGGAAAGGATTCTTGAAAAAGATATTTCTTTAATGTACTATTACAACAAGATTTTTTAATCATACATTGGTTCTTTAAAAATATATTTTAAAACTTTCAGTGAAGTAATTCTTAATAGGGAATCCGGTTAGATTCCGGAGCGATCCCGTCACTGTAATTGGGTGTGTGCCTTTTATTTATAGCCACTGGCAGCCAGTACTGCCGGGAAGGCAAAAGGTAAAGTCCCATAAGTCAGGAGACCTGCTGCAGGTTTTTAATTAATATAAGCGCTCTTCGGGGAAAGAGTGGTTATTTTTTGTTTGTAATGACCTCCTCTTACTCTTAACTACCTCTTGAGCTTATTCTATCTTATATTTATCTATCAGCAAATTCGACAAAAGGAACTTTAAAAAATGCTCTCAGTAACATATTTTACAATTTATGATAGTGATATTATGCCTTTAATTAAAGCTCTTATTGAAATAAAGAAAAAGTTTGGAGAGGTTATTGATATAAACCTTATATCACAGGATATAATGCGAAATCCTGAAGATATGGAGCAGGCCAGGGTAAAAGCAAAAAATAGCAAACTGTTTATAATACATCTTCATGGAGGAGAATCGTCATTTCCATATTATGAAGATTTCTTGAAAATTGCCGGCGACAACAATATAGACACCTGTATTTTTGATGCCGGATATGATGTCAGACCTGACCTTGTAAAAGCATCTACTGTTACCTTTGAAGTATATAAATATATTTTCAAATATATTATATTCAACGGAGAAAAAAACTGTTATAACCTTTTTCTCTATCTTTTAAATCATTACGAAATAAAAAAAACCGTTTATGATGAGCCACATCAACCACCAATTGCAGGTATTTATCACCCACGGTTTAATTATCTGCCAGATCTTAAAACCTATATTAAAGAATATACCGATAGGAATAAGCCAACCATAGGTGTGGTTTTTTACCAAAGGGACTGGGTTACAAAAAACCTTAGCTATATCGACAGAATTATTGAGATTATTGAGAAAAAGGGAGCCAACGTGCTTGCCTGTTTCCAGGCAATCGGAATGAGCTCTGAAGATTCTGACAAAGACATGGGATGGTTTTTTACCAATTATTTTCAATTAGATGGAAAGACCGTTATAAACTGCATGCTTTCTTTTCTTGTTTTTTCATTATGCTCAATAAATAATGGAAGGATGGATAGCCTTGAGTGTATGGAAAGAAACAGCGATGAGAATTTCAAACGCTCCTGGTTCTTTAGAAAGCTTGGCGTACCTGTAATAAAGATTGTAAATACATATAGCGAATATGAAGATTGGAAAGATAGCAAGCAGGGTTTAAATCCTCTGGATATTATATGGAGCATAGCACTTCCTGAATTTGATGGCGACCTTATAACAATACCTGTATGTTCCAGAGAAAAAAGTGAAAAGGATCTGTCAACAGGGCTTAAAATTACCAGGTTTAAACCAATTCCCGATAGGATGGAAAAAGCTGTTGACCTTGCACTGAACTGGGCCAAACTTTCAAGAATCTCAAATGATAAGAAAAAAGTAGCAATAATTTTTCATAACTATCCTCCCAGAAACGACCAGATTGCATGCGCATTTGGTCTTGATTCCACAAAAAGTGTCGCCGATCTTTTAAAGGCTATGAAAGAAGATGGATATATAGTTGACGATATACCTGAAACCGGCGACGAACTTATTGATATGATTTTAAAAAGGGCTACAAACGATCAGAGATGGAACAGCGAAGATGATATTCTGAATATGGCAGTGGGAAATGTTCCCTTTGAAAAATGTGAGGATTTCTTTTCATATCTGCCTGATGAAAATAAAAAAGCTCTTGAAAAAGACTGGGGAAAATCGCCCGGGGAAGTCATGACTGCAAAGCAGCATATGATAATACCGGGCATAATTAACGGAAATGTATTCATAGGACTTCAGCCGCGAAGGGGTTTTATTGAAGATCCTGCAAAGATATATCATGATCCCGACCTGAGTCCTCCATGGCAGTATCTTGGGTATTATAAGTGGATCAGGGATGAGTTTAAAGCTGATGCAGTAATGCATATTGGAAAGCACGGGTCACTTGAATGGCTGCCCGGCAAAGCAATAGGTCTCTCTGAAAATTGCTATCCTGATATTGCAATACTTGATCTGCCGAATATATATCCATATATTATTAATAATCCAAGCGAAGGAACATGTGCAAAAAGAAGGAGTTATGCTTGTATTATTGATCATCTTATACCTGTTATGAATAATGCTGACAGCTACGGTCATATTGCGGAAATTGAAGTACTCCTTGATGACTACTATCATATAAAAACCCAGGATACAAAAAAAATGCCTCATCAGCAGAAAGCAATATGGGATAAGGTCATAGAAGCAAAACTTGATACGGATCTGAAAGTTACACAGGAACAGGCTTTCTCAAACTTTGATAAATTTATTGAAAATCTGCATGGTTATATCAGTGAAGTAAAGGATACGCTGATAAGAGACGGTCTTCATATCCTGGGACGTCCCCCAAAAGATGATTCCCTGATAGAAATGTTCACTGCGCTTACCCGTCTTGCAAACGGATCAATACCATCTTTACGGGAATCAATAACCAAAAATTTATGTCTTGATTACGAAGATCTTCTTGCAAACAGGGGAAAGTTTAATGTTGTTTTACATAAATCAAACGCTGCTATAATTGATGAGATAAATGCAAAAATTCACGAGATTCTAAAGGAATATGAAAAGACTGCTTTTGACCCTGATACTGCTCCTGAAATTGCAAATAATTTTTTTAAGGGAGAAGTTTCGGCAATTCAGAAAGTGCTTGTCTATATAGGTGATGTATTAAAATTAAAGCTGAGTCTGACGGAAGAGGAAATCGATATTTGTCTTGCGGCACTCTCAGGATCTTTTGTTCCGCCCGGACCGTCAGGCGCTCCCACCAGAGGGTGTGCAGACATTCTGCCATCCGGCAGAAATTTTTACTCAATAGATCCGAATGCAGTGCCATCAAGGGCAGCATATAAAGTTGGTTGCAAGCTTGCCGATGAACTATTGGCCCGTTATGTTGATGAGGAAGGCCATTTCCCTGAGAGCATAGGTATGATAATCTGGGGCGGTGGAGTAATGCGTACAAAAGGCGATGATATTGCCGAGATATTCAGTTTTCTTGGGGTAAGACCTGTGTGGGAAGATAAAAGCGGAAGAGTAACTGACATAGAGGTGATACCGCTTGAGGAACTTAAAAGGCCAAGAATCGATTTTACCATCAGGGAAGGAGGTCTAAGAGATGCCTTTCCGAATATAATATTTCTTATTAATAAAGCGGTTGAAAAAGTTATAGAGCTTGACGAACCGGATGATATGAATTTTGTCAGAAAACATTTTAAGGAAACCTACGCAAGTTGCATGAAGAAAAAAATCGGCAGGGAAGAAAGCAGGGACATGGCATCTGCAAGAGTATTTGGATCCAAGCCGGGAACTTACGGTGCCGGCGTTTGCGACTTAATAGATTCCCAGGAGTGGGAAACCGACGAGGATCTTGCAAACGTATATGTAACCTGGGGGGCATATGCATATTCTGAAAAGAATTACGGCAAATTTATTCCTGAAGTTTTTAAGGAGAGACTTAAGAACACCCAGGTCGTAGTCAAAAATGAAGATACCAGGGAGTATGACTTTCTGGATGGTGATGATTTTTATTCCTATCAGGGCGGAATGATAGCGGCAGTCAGACATTTCTCAGGTAAAGACCCTCAGGCATTTTCATGCGACACATCTGATCCGGACAGGATAAAAGTCAGGACTGTAAAAGAAGAGGCCAAGCATATTTTCAGGGCAAGGATTTTGAATCCGAAATGGATAGAAAGCATGAAAAAGCATGGATTTAAGGGAGCGGGAGATTTTTCAAGGATGGTAGATGTAGCTTTTGGCTGGGACGCAACAGCAAATACAATGGAGGACTGGATGTACGAAGCGCTGGCAAATACTTATGCACTTGACAGAGAAATGCAGGATTTCTTTAATGAGCATAACAAATATGCGCTTCATAATATTGCCGAACGGCTTCTTGAAGCAGTTGAACGTGGAATGTGGGATGCTTCTGAAGAAATGGTAGACGAACTTAAAGAACTGATGATGGAGGTGGAAGGTGAACTGGAGGCAAATTAATGACGGAGAAAACTGAAATAAATAAAAATATCAGGCAGCATGCCGGAAGCGGCAGAAATTCTTTATCCGGTGGAGAAAACATAAAGCTGAATGAAAATGATGCTATATCCATATCAATAAGAAATGTAGTGAAGAAATATGGAAATCTGTATGCGGTTAAGGATATTTCATTTGATGTTAAAAAAGGCGAGTTCTTTGGCTTTTTAGGTCCAAATGGTGCAGGTAAAACGACGATAATCAGGATTATTACGACTTCCACGAAAGCCACTTCCGGCCAGGTTCTGGTAAATGGATATGACATAACAAAGGAACCGATCAAAGCTAAAAAAGACATTGGTGTAGTCAGCCAGTATATAAATATAGATATGGAGCTTACCTGCAGGGAAAATCTTATTGTTCACGCGATGCTTCACAGGATGAAAAAGAAAGAAGCTTCAGAACGGATTGATTTCCTTCTTGATTATATAGAAATGACTGATAAAAAAAATGTTCTTGTGGAGCATATTTCAGGAGGAATGAAGAGAAAGCTCATGATTGCAAGAGCTCTTCTTCATGAACCCGATATATTATTTCTTGACGAACCGACTATAGGCCTTGACGCGCACAGTAAAAGAAAGCTATGGGAGCTTATGTCAAAGATCAATTCGGAAAATAAAACTATATTTTTGACTACCCATTATATTGAAGAAGCGGAAGAGCTGTGCAGCAGGGTCGGAATAATACATGAAGGGCAGTTGATCGCACTGGACAGTCCTGCGAATCTGATTAAAACAGTTGGAAGCATTACTCTTGATGTTCTTGAAAATGACATGCTTAAGTCATATTTTTTTAACTCAAGAGAGCAGGCTCTTGCCGGTGCCTCTAAAAATGAAGGGACCGTTGTGATCAGGGAAACAAACCTCGAGGATGTGTTTTTAAATAAAACCGGAAGAAGGGTGGAAAGTTGAGTATCAAAGGGATATGGGCAGTTGTATATAGAGATTTTCTTAAGGAAAAAAGAAGAGGGATAAAGCTTTTTGTCGGAATGATCCTGGGACCTCTGCTGTTTTTTATTGCATTTGGATGGGGTCTTGGGAGCGGCATTGATGTAAACGGTACTTCTTACATTGTTTTTATTCTTACCGGACTTATAGCAATGAATGGCATGAATACAGCATTTTCGATAGGGATGACAATAAATGTGGAAAGATTTTACTGGCACACGTTTGAAGAATTTCAGGTGGCGCCTATTTCTGTATTTGATATAGCGATAGGTAAAATACTCACAGGCCTTTTCAAGGGCCTGATAGGTTCAATTTTAATTTATCTTCTGGGACTTGCATTTGGAGCTGCCTTAAGGATCAATCTGCTTTTAGTGATCAGTATAATACTTAACTGTTTTATGTTTTCCTCACTGGCTCTGTGGATTGCCCTTGTAGTGAAAACCCATTCACAGCAGAGTGATTTCAATTCATTTATAATGACTCCAATGGCATTTTTGTCCGGCACCTTTTTCCAGATTGACCGCTTTCCTGTAGTCATAAAATATCTTGCAATGATTTTGCCTTTGACTCATTCAATAAATTGCATAAGGGCAGCAGCTCTCCGGAGTCCTTTCCCTTATTATTCTCTGGCAATTGTTGCAGGTTATTCTTTGATATTCTTATTTTTTGCTTCCAAAAGCGTAAGGGATTTAAGTATCTAACAGTCGAAAAGGAGGAGTATATTTGAAAAATAATAAAAAGATACTTCCGTTTACATCTATTATCGGGCAGGAACTTTTAAAAGAGGCGCTGATCTTAAATGCTGTAAATCAGGATCTCATGGGCGTTATTATAAAGGGTCAGAGAGGCACAGCAAAAAGCGTGGCTGTAAGGGCAATGGCCGAGCTTCTTCCTGAAGAGGATTTCAGCATTGATTGTCCATACGGGTGCAATCCCGAAAAAGATCAGCCCCATTGCAACATCTGCCAGGAAATATTGGATGGTGGTGGAAAACTCAGAGCCGAAAAACGAAAAATTCGTGTGGTTACGCTTCCGCTCAGTGCCACTGAAGATAAAGTTATCGGCAGCATAAACATTGAAAAGGCTTTAAAAGGTGAGCCGGACGCATTTGAACCCGGGCTTCTTGCCAAAGCCAACAGAGGAATA
>DUQM01000047.1 GCA_012837825.1 Actinomycetota bacterium
AAAAAAATGGAAATAAATATTAATGAATTACTGGGAAAATGCATAGATTTAAAAGCTTCCGATCTTCATCTCGTAGTCAATTCAAAACCGGTTATAAGGATCAATGGAATTTTAAGCAAAATGGAGGAATACGAGATACTTGCCCCAGACATTTTAAGAAAAATCCTGTATTCGATAATTGACGAAAACAAAATAAAAAAATTTGAAGAGAAGCTTGAGTTGGATTTCTCTTATTCAATTCAGAATAAAGGACGCTTCAGATGTAATTATTATTTTCAGAGAGGAACGGTTGCAGCGGCATTCAGGATGGTAACTTCACAGATTAAGTCACTGGAAGAGCTCGGGCTGCCGCCCAAGGTAAAGGAATTTGCAGCTTATCCAAGAGGGCTGGTGCTTGTCTGCGGGCCTACGGGAAGCGGAAAATCTACAACCCTTGCTTCAATAATAGATATTATAAATGAAACAAGAAGTGAGAATATAATAACGATAGAAGATCCCATAGAATATCTTCACAGGCATAAAAAAAGCATAATCAGCCAGAGAGAAATTGAATCAGATACAACCACTTTTGCAACAGCTTTAAAATATGCCCTCAGAGAGGATCCGGATGTAATTATGGTAGGAGAAATGAGAGATCTTGAAACAATTTCCAATACTCTTACCGCTGCTGAAACAGGGCATCTTGTTTTTTCAACTCTTCATACTCAGGATGCAGCGCAGACTATCGATAGGATTATTGATGTATTTCCCACTCACAGCCAGCAGCAGATAAGACTTCAGCTTGCCGGTACATTAAAAGCGGTGCTTGTTCAGCAGCTTGTTCCCAACAGAAACAATGATGGCAGAGTTGCTGCAGCAGAGCTTATGATAGTCAATACAGCAATCAGAAATATGATAAGGGATGTGAAAAGCCATCAGATATATACCGCAATGCAGTCTTCGGGCAAGGAAGGGATGATCATGATGGATATGTCGCTGGCAAGATTGCTTAAAGAGGGAAAAATAAGCCAGGAAATGGCATTTGAAAAATGCCACAACAAAGAAGAGCTTTTAAGATATATCAGTTCAGATTATATTGTTTATTAAAAAGTAATTATTTTTTATGGTTATTTACAATTACAAAGTAAGAAGTATTACCGGAGAGCTTATAACAGGAACCATAGATGCTGCAAATGAAGATGCAGCTATATACGAATTAAAGCAGAAAAATTATTTTATATTGGATATATCCCCGCCATCTGCTTTTTCCAAAGAAATCAGTATAGGAGGTTCACAGTTAAGCTTTCTAAACAAAATAAAACCAGGAGATCTTGTAATTCTTACCAGACAGTTTTCCATACTTATAAATTCAGGAATGAGCCTGATGGAATCCCTGGTAATTTTAATAGAGCAGACTGCCAACAAGAAGCTGAAAATAATTCTTGCCGACATAGTGAGAAACATTGAAAGCGGACTTTCTTTGTCAGAAGCTCTTGCAAAACATAAGGAAGTTTTCTCAAAACTGTATATAAGCATGGTAAATGCCGGAGAAATGGGCGGGGTTCTTGATAAAACATTAAATGATCTGGCTCTATTTCTGGAAAAGGAAAATGATATTCAGCTTAAAATAAAAAATAAAACAGCTTATCCAAAATTTGTAATGGGTTTTGCAATCGTAGTTGTTGTTATCCTTATAATTTTTATTGTTCCTTCTTTTAAAGATGCGTATGAAGGATTGGGGGCAGAATTGCCTCTGCTTACAAGAATTGTTCTTAAGATAAGCGAATTGTTTAAATCAATATGGTTTTATCTGATTGCCGCAGTAGTTCTGATAGGCGGCAGATTTCTTATGGGAAAATATCTCAGCTCAGCAAAAGGCAGACTTCAGTTTGATAAAATAAGGATGAAAATTCCAAAATTAGGGGATGTTATTAAGAAGATAGCGCTTTCAAGATTTGCACGGACCCTCGGAATACTTATTTCTGAAGGTGTGCCTATCTTAAAGAGCCTGGATATAGTAAAAGGGGTTCCCAATAATATGGTTATTGATAATGCCATAAGCGAAATAAAGGAAAGCATCAGACAAGGAGAAAATATTGCAATACCTTTAAGTCGCTATTCCGTATTTCCCCCCATGTTTGTTCAGATGGTAAATGTCGGGGAAAAATCCGGAACTCTTGATGTCATTCTTTCAAAAGTCTCTGATTTTTACGATAGCGAGATTTCTCATTCCATAGAAATACTCATGGCCATACTTGAGCCGATAATGCTTCTTGTGGTCGCCGGGATGGTGGCATTTGTAGTCATAGCAATGTATCTTCCCATGTTTAAAATCTATCAGTTTATCAGCTGATCAAATCTTTGATTTGTTTTAAGATACTTCCTCATAAAGATTTTAAAAAAATTCTTATATTCAATTATAATAACATTATTATAATTGAATATATTAAAATGTATGTTACAAAGATATAAAATATTAAACATAAAATACCTTATA
>DUQM01000048.1 GCA_012837825.1 Actinomycetota bacterium
AAATGCCTAATTCCGGTTAGGCATTTTTAATTTAATATCCCTATTAAACGGGTTAAATACCCGGTTTTTAAACGGTGAGCAGTTTTTCAGAGACCTCAACAGCTGTTGAAGCATCAGCTGCATATCCGTCAGCGCCAATACTGTCAGCATATTCCTGTGTAACAGGAGCACCGCCAACTATAATTTTCACAGATTTTGCGCTTCCGTCTTTTCTTACTTCATCAATAATTTCTTTCATCGCAGGCATTGTTGTTGTAAGAAGAGCGGAAAGCCCAAGGATGTCTGCCTTGCTGGAATTTACTGCTTCCACAAATTTTTCAGGCGAAATATCCACGCCGAGATCAACAACATTAAAACCCGCACCTTCAAGCATCATTGATACAAGATTTTTGCCGATATCATGAAGATCTCCCTGTACCGTTCCGATAACAGCAGTGCCCTTGGATGAAGCACCTGCTTCTGAAAGAAGCGGCTTTAAAATATCCATAGCTGCATGCATTGCTCTTGCTGCAATGAGCACCTCAGGAATATACATTTCATTGGCTTTGAATTTTCTTCCGACAACTTCCATACCGGCAATAAGACCTCCGTTGAGTATTTCTGCAGGGTCTATACCTTTGCCCACCAGATCCTGGGTAATCTCCTTGCTTCTTACATTATTACCCGTAAGGATTGAGTCAGCAAGCTCCTGATATTTTGCCATACTTACTCCTTCTTTTTAAATAATTAATAATAGCTTGGCTAATAATATCAAAAAAAATGAAAAGTTTAAAAGGTCTTTATATGAGAAATGATTTTTTTCTTTTTTGATTTAGATGATAAAATGACAATATTATATGCAGGTCTTTTTTTTGGACTTTTATTTATCAGAAATAAAAATTTGGGAAATCAAATGAAAAGCATAGCCGTAGTATGCGATGTAATGAAAAATGAATTTACCATGTATAAGAATAAGGCTGACAATAATCTCGAATGCATTTTTCTTGAGCAGCATCTTCATAATACTCCGAATATAATGAATAAAAGATTGCAGGAAGTTATAGATGGTATCGAAGGAGATTATGATAATATCCTGCTTGGCTATGGACTATGCAGCAACGGGGTTGTTAATTTGAAATCTGAAAAATATGAAATTATAATACCCAGGGTCGACGACTGCATAAGTTTGTTTCTCGGCTCAAAAGAGAAATATCTTGAAGAATTTAAAAAAGACCCGGCAACTTATTATCTTTGCAGAGGCTGGATTGAATATGGAGGAGACCCCTATCGCGGTTATCTTTTATGGACTGGCCAGGAAGATAAAATACCTGGGAGCTGGCTTAACAACAGGAAGGTTTACGGGCAGAGATACGACAGAAAGATGGCGGAATTTTTATTTGTTGAAATCATAAAAAACTATAAACAGGTCACGTTGATCGATAATAATGATCTTGAAGAGATACATATCAGATTTGCCGGGGATATGGTTGACCTTATGAGTAAAATGCTTAACAGGGAAGTAAAACTGAAAATCATAAAAGGTTCTCTGGAGCTTTTAAGCAGACTGGCGCAGTGCAGGTTCGATGAAAAAAATTTTTTAAAAATAAAACGTGGGGAAAAGATTCTGCAACAGCATTTCTTTAAGTAAACCGGTAATAAAATATTTTATTTACAATACGGATAGAAGAAAATGAATTTTTTTAGAAATAAATATAGTTTGAAGTTCATTATCCTGCTAATAATATCCATCCTGATATTTCAGCCCGGTCTGGTTCCCGCCAGCATTCATGCAGATTCAGCCGGGGACAGCCTCAAAGATATCGGCATGCAAAAGGAAGAGACCAAAAAGAAAGTCGAAGATGCCAGAAACGAAGAGGAAAATTATATAAAACAGGTAAATGAAGTTGAAGACAATATGCTTGCAGTCCTTGATGACCTGGAAGAGCTGAATAAAAAACTTGATGAGTCTAAAAACAATATCTCAGATATGACAATCGATATTGCCATGCAAAAGGAAGAGTTAAAAAAGATAGAAGCAGAAATTCTGGAAAAAACTGAAATTCTGAACAAGCGAGTGACAGAAATATATAAAAAGGGAAACAGCAGCTCAATAGACGTAATTTTTAAATCAGTTGGGTTCATCGATTTTTTTACCCGGTTGAAAATGGTATCGGCAATTGCCCAAAAGGATATTGAGATTATCAATGAAATAAAAGACAAGAAACAGGAACTGATTGAATCACAGAAAAATATAATAAAAATGCATGAAGAAGAGCTGAAGCAGAAGAAAGAACTTGAAAGCCTTATTGAAGAATCACAGAAAAAGAAAAATGAGCTTGAAAAAATATATAATCAGAAAAAAGAGCTTTTGACCATTGCAACTGCCAATAAAGAAGCCCTTCTTACCCTGGAAAGACAGCTTGAACAGAAGCAGGTGGAGATAACAAAAGTTCTGCAGCAGTATAATTACGGTTCATCTCCTACAGGGAAACTGATGTGGCCGGTTTATGGAAAACTGTCGAGCGGATTCGGCAACAGAAGATCTTATTCGGGATCTGTCAGATTTCATGCCGGAATTGATATATGGGCTCCATCCGGAAGCAATATTTTTGCCGCAGAAAGCGGACAGGTATTAAAAGCTGAATATCACGGAGGATACGGCTACTGTATTCTTATTTATCATGGCGGTGATTTTGCAACCTTTTATGCTCATCTGTCCGGATTTGCAGTATCTGTCGGCCAGACAGTACAAAAGGGACAAATTATAGGCTATGTCGGGACCACAGGATATACAACAGGCCCGCACTTGCACTTTGAAGTCAGAGTAAAAGGAAATGTTCAGAATCCTCTTAATTATTTTTAAATAATTAAATTTTCATATAGACTATGAAAATTTAATATTGTATACTTTTCACACAATGCAAAATTCTTGTAGTAAAAATTTTGATGAGCTAAACAGCAAAGTTCTTGATTGTAAGAAATGTGCTGAGCTTGCCCGGTTAAGAAAAACTTCTGTTCACGGAGTAGGCGCTGTTAATGCAAGAATAATTATCATTGGTGATTTCCCCAGAGAAGACGGTGCAGAATCTACCGGCATTCCATTCACAGGCGATGCTTCGGGAGAACTTATAAGAAAATTAATAAATGACTCCGATTTAAGCCTTGAAAGCGATATTTACCTTACTTATCTTGTAAAATGTAATCCAAGAAAGAAGATGTCTGCCGTTGACGGCGAAAAAATAAGCTTCATCGAACCGGCTGAAGAACATAAGAATAACTGCATAGCCTACCTTTCAAAAGAAATAACCATAATGACTCCCCATCTTTTAATTACGCTGGGATTGGATACAAGCAAATATATCTTAAAATATTTTTTCTCAATAGAAAAAGACGTTAAAGAAATGGAAGATCTTCATATGAAATTATTCGAAAATCCTTCATTTAAACTTGTTCCATTTTTTACTCCGCATGACGTTACCGTAAATAACAAAATAAGCATCGAGCAGTATACTGAGGACTTCCAAAAATTATCAGAGTTTTTAAAAATAGTTTAAGCTTTCAATCTTCGACAAGATACACTTTTAATTTTCTTCTGCCAAATCTGTAGCATTCTTCAAGACTCTCAAAAACAAGGTCTATTCTGTTTCCTTTTATCCAGCCGCCTGTATCGGCAGCCAGGGCTTCGCCGTATCCCGGGATATAAAGTTTTGTCCCCAGAGGTATTACTCTCGGGTCAACCGCAACAATACCTTTTCTTGCGCGAAAACCGATAGCAGTAATGCCATTCCCGCTCAGGCCTCCGCCACCGCTGAAATAAGCTGTGGCAACCATATCCCATTCACCAATAAGCGTGAGGCCCGGTGGCTGTATCTGTCTTATTCTTTCCTTTATTTCCGCAAGAAGAGTAGTAAATTCTGATTTTTCGGTTTTTACCTGTGCCAGTAAAGCCTCCCTGTTTGCAAGATAATTTTCCAGAGCTTCTTTTTCGAGAGTTATATTTTCCTTGGTAATTTTTATATTATTCTTTGTATCTTCCGATTTTCTAAAAATCATTTCGTAGGTATTTTTTTCTTCTTCAAGATTGCGCATCAGTTCCTGATTGGTTCTTATCATACGTCTGTAAATATAAAGAACCTTGGAAACTTCATTAAGGCTCTTTGCGCTTATAAGCATTCTTGCTACCCTGTTATTGCTGTACTTGTAAGATTTTACAGCATTTTCTTCCAGTTCATCCTGTAATTTTTTTATATTTTTCTCTATTTCCGTCTTTTTTTTATAAAGCTCTTTTAATTCTTCCTCAAAATTATCCAGCTTGTTCTGAAGAGAAATTATTTCTCCTTCCTTCTGGCTTATCTGCGTTTCTGCTGACAGGACTTCCGATAAAAGCTGCTCTTCATCTGAGCTTAGTTGAGATATTTTTGAGGCAAGCTCCTGCAATGTTGCAGCTTCAAGTCTGCCGGGCCGGATGAAAGGATATGAAGTCAATATCAGGATTATTATCAAAAAAATTACAAAAAATCTCGAAGGATTTATATTAAATTTTAATTTTCTTCCATACTTTCCCATATTTACGCTCACGGAAAAATTATTCGGAAAATCTGTAATGTCCGGTGATAACTCTGTTCTCAAGAATATTTTCTTCAACAGTATATCCGGGCTCTATATAATTATAAATGATTTTGGGAGTCCCGTTTCTTGTAGTGTTATTTGTAATAATTCCTACATTATCCGTAAACCCGTCTTTGTTCATGTCAAAGAAAACAATATCTCCGGGAAACCATTTTTCAAGATTTTTCAAATCAGCACTATTAAAGTCTGTAATAAGCGAAATTGCATTTCTCTGAAAAAATATCTCCATATTCTGTATTCTTCTGTAATCTATGTCAATATCCGTAACTCTCTGATTCCATAGCTTTAGAAGGGGGTACTGGTCAAAATTTTCCTTTATATCTTCATTGATCAAAATTCTTAAATCATATCCTGCTTCCTTAAGAGCTCTTGCAATAATATCCGTATTTAGCGCCCATTCTGCCGGCGGATCACCATCCTTATAATAATTTGGTTCCTGCGAGCCCTCAATAAAAATGTTTTTTGATTTTATTTCAAGCTGCTTTCTGGCACCCAGCACAATATCTTTTGCATCATTAAAACCATTCTTATTATAATCGGTTTTTACATCTATATCGTCCAGTTCTATAAGCCGGTACCGAGGCAAAATCCCGGAAAGAGCGGTCTCCGGTTCAAAAGTATCCCTGAAATTATATTGTCCGGTGTTTAATATCACAATAAAGATTACGAACAATATCAACATTACTATTATTAAAAATGTTCCTCTGTGTGACTTCACCATGGTTGTAAAAAGAATTTCCTGTTTTATTATTTATAAACAATATTCTAAAACAATTTTATCTCTGAAAAATTCAGGACGGATGTGCTTATTCCAAACAAGCCAAGAAGATAAAAGATACCGGCAATAATGATGAGTAGCATAAAAAAATATAAGAATATCAATAATGGTTTTGAAAATGACACGCTTTTATCATCTGTACTTGTTTTTCCTGAAAGACCTGAAATCAGTACTCTTAATATACAGGCTGTAAAAAAGGCAATATAGATTATTGCAGTAAATATTATAAGCCAGCCAAGCATCGGAGACAGATTATCAAGCCCTCCCTGAAAGGCTTTTCCGATTATGTCCACATAGTGGTTTTTATGTGAGAATCCGGCAAAAGCCGGTATACCCATCAAAGAAATACAGCCGATAACGAAGCTTGCAGGAACAGCTTTATTTCCTGTAAACATGGTCTTCAATCTTTTTATATCATTATATCCTGTTCTCTTTTCCGCCAGGGTAAAAATCACTGACACCGGAAGAAATGATAAAACAAGCAGAGACAGTCCTGAGTAGTTCAGCATTCTGTAGGTATCTTCATTTATATAGTCAACCATATATAGAAGCAAATTAAAAATATTGCCTGTAAAAATCAGAAGCACAAGATTTGCAGTTATCTTTCTTAAATTATTAGTTTTCAGCACAGCCAGACCGCTGCCTGCTGTTGAAACTATTACCATTAAAGACAGCGAGATGACAAGCACCGTTTTAAAATCATTATTGACAGTATAGATAATTGAAGAAAGTCTTGTAATAAAAATAACACCGGGCAGAAAATAATAAAACCATATAAGATAACTTGAATCGGGAGATATTCTTGAAGTTATTTTAGTATACGGTGAATGGAAAGGGAAAAAACCAAAATAAAGATAAATAGCTATTCCGAAAATCACAAATACAAAACCAAGATTGCCTTTAAAAGCAGCCACACCTTCGGAAAGCTGAATAAAGTTCTTAAAATCTGAGACTCCATACAACAGAGATGTGCCGAAAAAGATGAAGAGCACTGAAAATAAAACTGCCAGAAAGAATTTTGAAATACTCATATAAGCACGACTGTGGTATTCAGCATCTGAAGATTTTCTGGTAATATTCCGGTTTTTTAAAACAAAAACATCTGTTTCGCTGATAAGCGTTATTAATGCAAACAAAGATATCAGGAAAAATACAAGACTTGCAAAAAAGGCAATAAAGTTTCTGGATATGGTGAAAAATATCAAAGCTGATGAAGAAAAAAGAAAAATAAGAGCAAGCTTTAAAAAAGATTCCGAGCTTCTGTTAAATACAAAAATTATTATAAATATTATTAATGAAATTATAAGTATATAGGATATCTCAATTATCTGGGCAATACCTGAAGTAAACAAATTATCGGAAAAAGCGCCGTTTCTTAAAAATCCTGCAATATTTACTATGAATGCTCCTGCAAATGCCAGGATCGTAAAGATAAAGATGAAAGTCTTCAGGCCGTTTTTTTTCGAATTTGCAAAAAACAAAAGCACCAGCACAGCCAAAAGAAGTACTGCTATTGTTCCAAATGGATTTATGAATGTGGCTATATTTTTTATCAGATCCATTTAATCATCACCCAGCCAGTCGTTTATTTTGAAATTATACAAACCTGAAGAAAAATCCAGTTTATCCGTCTTGTACTGATAAATATTCGATTTTAAATAAAAAATTATCATATACTGAAATAAGAATATCGTAATTACAGCAATAAGCATAAAAGTGACAGCCCAGATTGAAGTTCCGTAAAGAATCTGTGAAAAACCAAGAAAATTAATTATTGCCGCAGTGAAAATAAGTTGCAGGGAAATTATTATTCTTGATATATTTTTAAAAAATAATGAAGAAAATACTCCTATTAAAAACAATGTCAAGCTTGAAAGAAATATAAAAGTTATATCCATTTTATCTCTTTCTCCTATTGCTGATTATTGTAATCGACCATATTGAAACCATAAAAATCAAAATCATCAAAATTATTATCAGTATTATATAGTTTGAAAAAATCTCTTTTGCCATATCGGAAAATGTCGCAATGGTTATTTTGTCGGCAATCTTAAAAGATTTAATAAAGTCGGTATTTAATTTTATAAACAAAAACATAATGCCCGAACAAAAAAGGACAGGGATAATATAGTTCAACAGAGACTCTTTTTTCCCCGGACGTTTTTCAAGCTCATACTCCAGGGAAACCGTACTGAAATCTTCACCGGATTCCTCACTTATGTTTTTAACTGAAAAAATCTCTTTTTTTAACTCAAACAGATAAAAAGAAGCTGTAAAAAGCATTGCCGGCACTGCAAGCAAAAAAGTCAGCTCCATGAATCCCAGGGTGAAATAAAAAAATCCTGTAAAAAGAAAGAAAAAAAACAGGAAAACAAATTTTCTTGTGGATTTAACACAAATCAGGGAAAGGACTGCAAATATCAGAACTGCGGACAGAATTATATATTGGGAATTTTTAATTATTATTAAATTATTTATTTCCATTATACTCTCCGTCGCCTATGGTTTTGTCCAGAAATCTCTTATGGAATATTCTGCCTGTTTTATAAGATCCATCTTTTCTATTTCCAGGCTTTCAATATCATGTTCAGCCATCTGATACCTGTAAGAAAGTTCGATTGCCTTATATTTGCACACTTCAACGCAGTTTCCGCAAAAACTGCACAATCCCAGATTTATATAAAACTCATCCAGCACAGCTTCATTATCCTCATATGTTCTTTTTACAGCTATGCATTTCTGCGGACATGCTTTTTCACAGTCCTTACATCCATTACATATTATATCCAGGGTATCAAGATTTAATTTTAACCTTGGAAGACCGCGGCTTCCTTCATTTATAAGTATTTTTTCCCTCGGATATAAAACAGTTTTGGGCTTTCTGAAAATATTCCCCAGATTTATAAAAAAGTTTTTAATTACTCTCAGCATATTTTATTTTAAACCAATGAATATACATTTCTTAATATATAAAAAATTATTGTCAGCAAAAGATTAAAAACTGATAAAGGAAGCAATATCTTGTAACTGAGATTGATAATTTTTGTTTCATTATTAATACCGGATATGGATCTTTCAAAAATCATCATTAGCACCAGGACAACATAAAATTTTATTGCAACCATGATATCTCCCCTTATCATATATAGCTTTTCCCATCCTCCCAGATAAAGGGTATTAAACAAAATAATTGTAAAAAATATTATCATATATCCTGAGAATCTGTGGACAAGCTTGCTTATGCCTTCACCTTCTTTTAAAATGTTGTCCTCAAAAGTAAATTGATTCAAGTCAAAAAGATTCAGCAGTTTTATCTGAAGAACAATACTTATGAAAAAAACTATAAAGCCGACAGGCTGGTATGCAATATTCCATAGCCGGTACTGCGAGTTTATAATTGTCCTGAAACTTAAAGTACTGTTTAAAACAGCTACAGACAATATGCAGAAAAACATCGGCAGCATAAGAGAAAGTATCTGATTTATTCTTTTCAGGGAGTCACTTATTATAAAGCCATAATTTGAGCATGAAACAGAAAAAATCCTGAGGATAATTATAAGAACATAAATTACTATAACTGCGATAAGATTGAAGTCCGATTCAATAAGCGAGATATTGTAAGAGATTGGTAAAAAAGCCCACATGCTCAGAGAAAATACAAAAATAATTATATCCCAAATGGAAAATCTGTAATCTTTGGATATGTATTTAAGGGAGCTTGAAAACGGAAAACCTGTCCCTCCTCTTTTATGCCCTCTAAATCCACGCCTTAACTCTGTTCTTGCAATGATTTTATTGTTTAAAAGTGAAACAATATACAGATTTATCCCCAGAGTCAGTACAATTATTCCAATTTTTTTAAAAATCAAAAGCATTTTTCAAACTTCCAAAATAATAATATATAAAACAATAATAATAAAAAATCCGTGCGCTAATACATTTCCGGACTCTCTATACAGAAACTTGATATAGTTGTCAAAAGATTATTAAAATTACAGCCTTCCAGCGTTTTTTCACAGGCGAACATATTATTCGATAAGGGACCTATCGGTATTATTTCTATTTTTGAATCCGGGTGGATTTCCATATAAAGCTTGAATATGCCGTCCGGACACTCGACGCTTGAAATTACCGACGACTGTTCATATTCAATTGAAGACGGGACAAACATCTTGTCTACAGGACCCACAGGCATAATCCTTATTATCTCATTTATTATTTTTAAAGACTGGTATATTTCCTTAAACCTTATTATCACTCTGTCAAGATTATCTCCATATCTGCCCAGCGGAATTGTAAAAGGAAAATCTTTATACAGCAAATGCCCGGGGTCCTTTCTCATGTCATATCTGAAACCTGATGCTCTGAGATTAGGACCGGTAAGGGCAAATGACTGCGCCTGTTTTACGTTTAAATTTCCGATTTCCTTCAGTTTTCCCAGGATGACTATATCGCTTGAGAATGAGTCTTCTATTCTTCTGATGTTTTTAAATATTACAGGAAGAGACTTAAATATTGTTTTGAGAGTATTTTCATCTATATCCTTTTTTACCCCGCCTATTCTTGTAAAATTGGGAATTATCCTTGAGCCTGTGATCATCTCAATAATATTAAGTACTTTTTCTCTTTCAGTTAAAACATAGTTGAGAAGATACTGGCTGCCTATTACGAGGCTTGTATTTACAATAAAAGAAAGATGGCTTGATATTCTGAAAAGTTCGCATAAAAGCATTCTCAGGTAAACTGCCCTTTTGGGTATTTTCATTGAAAGCAGATTTTCGATACCCATACAGAAACATATTTCAGGAAAAATTGCAGCTTTATAGCTTAATATATTTATACTGGCAATAATTTTGTTTATTTCAGAAATTTTAAATAATATGCTCTGGTTGAAAGACGAAATGTCGTTTGAAAGGTATGCTTTGGTAATTATGTCATCTTCAAATGAGAGATATATGTCGAAACTGTCCAGTGTCTCAGGTGTCTGCGAAAGTATGACTGCATCTCTGCTGGCATCTTTCAGATAATGTCTGTCCGTATAATATTCCGCTGTCTCATAATACTGTCTGACAGAGTCAATTACTGATTTATATTCTGTTCTTTTTTCGGCAAAAGGATGTCTTACTCTTATATTTATTGTTACACCTTTATTATAAGAAAGAAGACCGATTATAAGAAAATTTCTCTGTTCCTTGTATTTTATATAGCTTAATATATCGAACTCAAGATCCGGATTATTTTTAAGAACATTTATTACTTCAGAAAGATTTTCGGGAACAACATCAAACAGAATATCTCTTCCATAATTATAAACAGCGCCGATTTTATTGCCAAAAAGGAAATCAATTTCCTTTTCAATATCTTCTGAATAATTGATTGAACGTTTTAATTTATTATCTTTTAGTTCTTTTTCTGTCATTCTGATTATTTTACTTTCCTGCTCAGACATTTTCTGCAAGCCTTAACATTGCATATATGAATGCCTCCGGCCTTGGCGGACATCCGGGAACATAAATGTCAAAATTCATCTTTTTTTTAAAAGTATTTATTAGAGTATCATCAGATTCAAAATACGCATTTTCAATTGCGCACTTTCCATAAGCCATTACCCATTTTGGATCTTTCATGGCATCATATATTTCGATGAGTCTTTTCACATATTTTCTGTTTAAAAATCCCTGCACAATAAGCACATCGGCGCTTTCAGGATAACTTACTACGGATATTCCGAACCTGCTTATGTCGTATACCGGACCTGTGGAAGCAATAATTTCCTGCTTGCAGCATCCAAATCCTGATATATAAATATTAAAACTTGATTTTATAAGCGAACTACTCAAAACAATCAGTCCTGCCTAAATATTCCCGACCTTACAATATGTATAATAGTGACAATTACAAAAACAAAAATTATTCCTATGAAAAAAAGATTTAGTTTCAAACCGACAAGATCTTTAATTACAATAAAACATAAGGCCAGAATAATAAAAAATATAAAAATAACAAAAAACGTAAAAAGTGAAAAAAGATTTAAAAGCAGATTGGGATCTTTTCTTATATTTATTATCCTGAAGACATAAGAGCCCTTTTGCTGTTTTTCTGCTTCTGTTTCATTTTTTCTTTTTTTCCCTGCAAGAACTTTGAAAACCAGAAAAATAATCAGAAAAAGGAATAATGAGATAAAAATCATTATGCCTAATGAAATTAAGTTTGAGATATAGGAAGCTATAGATTGTACCGGCATTTTGCTAACTCAGTTATTAAAATAAAAATTGCTTATAAAATTTATCATAATTGCTCTTTTACTTCAATTAATTATTAATATAAAATGCCTCCTTTATTTTAAAATAATAGGTTTTAAAAGACTTTTTGTAAAATTGTAATCATTCCTGTTTGTTTATATAATTCTAATAATAATATTTTCAGGTTCCTGTCATAAAGAGGCGGTTAATTAAATTTGCAGAACCCGAAAAAAAAATTTAAAAACAGATTTTTAAACGGCGACCGTGTATCATCGATGAAAAATATCGGTATATTCTCATGGTCGCTGATTGGCTTCATTATAATAATTGTCCTTATCTTTTACATAGTCCGTCTGATAAGAACAGCGGTAACTCCCCTTCTTATAGGAATAATAATCGCATATATGCTCATACCGCTTGTGAAACTTCTTCAAAAAAAGATGAAAAAAATATTTGCGGTAACAATATCCTACATTGTTTTTCTTGCAGTCATCTTTGTAATAATGTTCTTTCTTATCCCTCTTGTTGTAGAGCAGTTCAAGACATTTATAATGCAGATACCTTTTTATATGCAAAGCCTTTCAGACTATTTAAGCAATCTTGTAGCTACAAATACTCTTGTGCAGAACGTACAGGATTTTTTCCAGATTGAATCAACCCGGCTTACGGCAGAGGAAATATCCAAATATCTGCTAGGACTGCTAAATATAGAGAATTTCAATATTTTCCGGGGAGCCACTACTGTAACCAGAACGGTCTTCAGCATAGTCCTTAACTTTATAATCGGCCCCATACTTGGTTTTTACATATTGAAAGATAAAGAAATGATACGCTCTGCCTTTCTAAAAATAATACCTGTCAGAAAAAGGCTTGAGATTGATACCATGCTTACAAAAATAAACGGGGTTTTCAGCAGATATATAAGAGGGCAGCTGATCGTTTCTTTTATTGTCGGAGTTTTGTGCACAATAGCTCTTCTTATACTTAGAATTGATTTTGCAGTTCTTTTAGGCTTTATGGCCGGTTTGCTTAACCTTATCCCTTTTCTGGGTCCCATAATAGGAGCGATCCCGGCAGCATTTACTGCATTGTTTGTATCCCCGCTTAAGGCTTTGCTTGTTGTAATAATTTTTGTTGTCATCCAGCAAATAGACAACTATGTGATATCTCCAAATATCATGAAATACCAGATAGGGCTTCACCCGGGAATAATAATTTTCTCGCTGATTGCCGGCGGAGCTGTATTCGGATGGATAGGGTTGCTGCTTGCTGTACCGGTAGTTGCAATAATACAGGAAATTTTAAGATATTATCTCATTGAAAAAAAACGGCCGACATCGCGATAGATGTCTTTCAGGGGTTTCTTTGTTTTTCGGGCAAGCTGTCTGCATGATTCATATTCAGGCGAACAGGTAATTATCTCCCCTTTTAAATATCCGAGTTTTATCCCGACTTCTCCGTATGGAAGTTTTACAAAATCTTCTTTTCTTTCAAGAAAATATCTTCCGGCCCTGGTCCTTCTTATGCCAAGAGTTGTGGTTTCTTCAAAAATCATTCTGGATAATTTAACCTCTTCACTGCTTTTGCATAATATATTTAACTGAACTGCCTGTCTGTCTTTTTTCATAAACACAGGCTCGGTCCATACGTCAAGCGCCTTTTCCTGCAAAATCTTTTCTGTGATATAACCTATATGCTCAGGAGCCATGTCATCAATATTTGTCGAAAGAATAATTACTTCTTCAAAATCAAAGCCTTCAGACAATGCTCCTGCTCTGATTTCAGAAATATCCTTGTTTTTCCGTATATTTTCATGACAGAGAAGAAGTCTTAAAAGATTCGGAATTTTATCTGTTTTTCTGCTTCCGCTTCCATACCCTATTTTCTCTATATTAAGGAAAGGCATTCTGCAGAATGAATCTGCACAACTTCTTAAAATAGCTGCTCCTGTCGGTGTGGTAACTTCAAAATCAAAATCTCCTGAATATGCCGGAATGCCTTTCAGTATTTCTGCTGTAGCAGGAGCAGGAACCGGCAGTCTGCCATGAGCAGTATCAACAAATCCGGAGCCAAGAGGAACAGGTGCGGAATATATTTTTTTCAAACCAAAATAGTCAAGCCCTATCGCCGTACCGACAATGTCAATTATTGAATCAGTTGCCCCCACTTCATGAAAATGAAGCTTGTCAGCCGGAACAGAATGTATTTTTGCCTCTGCAGCTGCAAGAACATCGAAAATAGAAATTGCTGTCTTTTTTATATTTTCTTTCAAACTGCTGCTGCTTATTATTTCTTTTATTTCTTTATAATTTCTTGATGTCTGTGAATCAGATATCTCCACTTTAAAATCGGTGCAGGCAATTTTATTTTCAGTGTCCCTGCTAATCATTATCTTATATCCATTTACAGGAAGTTTTTTTAGTTCCTCAATCAGGATATCCTTTTTGAGCCCAAGATCAATCAGGGCCCCGAGCATCATGTCCCCGCTGATTCCTGAAAAACAATCAATATATATTATTTTATCCATTTTACATCCCGATTCTTTCTAAAAGAAGTTTCACATTTTTATCAAATATTTCTTTTATTTCATTTTCATCCAATCCGGCACCTCTTGCAACTTTGATCTGTCCGTCCCCGAAATAAAGGCCCTCATAACTGTGTGAATCGCTGTTAATTAGAAATTTTGCCCCCTGCTCTCTTCCGGTTTTTACCACATGCCCGTTCGTGAGGCTGTGTCCTGCTTTTCCTGTTATTTCCAGAAAAACCCCCTTTGCTGCCGCTATGTCCGCTTCTTCAGGAGTGATAAGTCCCGGATGGGCAAGAATGTCCACATAGTCTGAATTTACTGCATAATAATCAGTTCCCGGCTCAACCTGTTCTACAATACTCTCCCCATGGACGATTACAAGTCCGGCTCCTTTTTCCTTGGCATATTTTGCCATCTCATCTATGCTTTTTACAGGTACATTTGTAAGCTCCACGCCCGGGATAGCTTTTATATCCCAGTATTCCTCTGCAAGTCTGCAATCTTTTTTTAAAGCATCTATTATATAATCAATATTTGAATAGCTGACATGATCCGTTAAACCTATTATGGAATATCCGTTTTTACTTGCATTTCTTATATGCTCAATAGGTATGCTTTCTCCATCAGACAGAAATGTATGGTTATGAAAGTCAAAAATCATATTATTCTCCAATCAGCTTATTAATATTACAATAAATATAGATTTTAACAATTAAGATAGTAAAAAACTATATTTATGAATTTCAGCCCAGCTTTTGATATTATTCCTATAGAAATAATTATAGTTTTTAATTACCATGACCGACTTTCTGTTAGATATTTTTAATAAAATCGGATTTTCCGTTTGTCACCAGATACCGGAACGGACTATAAGTTTCGGCACAAAAAGCATGCCTGTCTGTTCAAGATGTATGGGTATTTATATTGGATTTATGTTTTCCATAATTATAATGCTGATTATTTTCAGAAAAAAGGAATCAGGCTTTCCGCCGGTATATATAATCATATCAAGCATTATTTTTATCATCTCTGCAGGAATAGACGGGCTTTTTTCCTATATGGGAATATATGAAACAAATAATATTATAAGAATAACAACAGGATATCTGTCAGGAATGGGGATATCTGTTATCTGCTATCCGGTTTTTGCATTCCAGTACTACAAAAATCCAAAAAACAGGCAAATCTTTGATTCCGCCCGGCATTTTACCGTTCTGCTCTTTGCTGCAAGTATTTTTATACTGACAGCAATTTTAAAACCCGCTTTTCTCGGAAATTTTTATTATTTCCTAAATATTTCTGCAATCATTTTTACTTTTACATTTTCGAATCTTCTGATTGTATTGTTTATTCCCTGTTTCTCAAAAAAATCAGAAAGATTGTTTTCAGCATATCTTGTACTGTCGGTAGTAATCGGGATTATTCTTTCATTTCTTGAAATATATCTGCTCTGGCTTTTCCATATGTTTCTTATCAGAAAATTTTAAACATGCCGAAGAAAGAATAGCCGAAGAAAGCGGTTATTGCAGTTACCACAGATCCGCAAATAACTTGTGCTATTGTATGTCTTTTTATTTTTACTCTTGCCCATGCAACAAGAGGAATCAGCAAAATAAGAAATAATGCCCATTTCCCAAAAATTATAAAATAGGTTATACAGAAAAATGTAATCCAGCTTGTATGAAAACTGATTTTCCAGAAATATGTTATCAATATAAACACGAAGACCGTCAGGAAGGAACCGAAAAATATCGCTCTGAGATAAACCGGAGACTTGAGTATATAAAAAACAAAAAAACCGAGCATATAGCTTACAAGAGTGACAAGAATAGGTTTTATTCTTTCTTCCCTTTTGGGAACATGCAGGTCGTTTATTTTTTTCTTTTTATACAGGATAAAAATAAACATAAACGGTATCAGGCTTCCAAAAAGAATACACAAAAAAGACCACAGGAGTATTTCTTTATATGTGTGGAGCATATAAAGATTCATGACAAAATAAGCCGGAATCGATATATAAGATCCGTCAAATATATACGATACAATTTTTGCAAATTTGCTTACTTTCAAACTATTCCTTAACCAGAAAATGTCTTTTCTCATAATGCAATTTAGTTAACACTAACAGATTATAAAACTAACAGATTAACCGTTTATTTGAAACAGAAAAATAAAAAAATATGCCTTTTAATATTTATATGCGGAATAAAAGAAATTATATCTGCATAACGGATGCGTTTGAGCCGGCTGAAACACATGATTCTCTCCGGAATGATAAACGGAAAAAAATAATGCCTACCGGTAAAATGCGTGATGTATGAGGATGTGCCGGGAAAAAATCCCTGAATGGGGCGCTGTTTCCCATGGTGCACAAAAAAATGCAATATATTTGAATGACAAATACAATCTGAATAGAATAGATCCGACAGGCATAAAGGAGCTACATGGTCGGCCGGCACTGTTTGCGGCCACCTCTGGAAAGAAAGAGAAATATTTGGCAAAATAAGATATGTGAACCATCCGGGGACACTCAGCAAGTTTGACATGAAGTCATATATAGAAAAAATAAACAATATTGCCGGTATTTAAAAGTATTATTATTGATTTATTGCTATAATTCAATTCATTGAAAACCTAAAAAAGCATGATGAATCGTTTTAGTCATTATATTTATATGGATCACAGCGCGACTACTCCTGTTTTAAAGGAGGTTGCTGATTCTGTTTATGATGCAATGACTCTTTTTTATGGAAATGCTTCCGAACCTCATCTTCTTGGAAAAGAATCGCGCAAAATGCTTGAAGACTCCAGAAAAACAATTGCAGGAGCATTAAACGCTTCTCCGGAAGAAATAATTTTTACAAGCGGAGGAACTGAAAGCAACAATATGGCAATATTCGGTACAGCAGAAGCCTGTTTTAGAAAGGGAAACCATATAATCACTTCTGAAATAGAACACCCTGCAGTACACATGCCTCTTAAAATACTGGAAAATGAAGGTTTTAAAATTACATATGTGCCTATTGACAGGTACGGAATAGTAAATCCTGATGAAATCAGAAAAGCCATTCAGCCTGAAACCATGCTTATAAGCATAATGCACTCAAATAATATTATGGGTTCAATACAGCCGATAGAAGAAATCGGAAAAACAGCCAGGCAGGCAGGCATTGTCTTCCATTGTGATGCAGTTCAGAGCTATATGAACATTCCGCTGGACGTAAAATCACTCAATGTCGATCTTCTTACAATTTCCGGACATAAAGTCTATGCTCCCAAAGGTACTGGCGCCCTGTATATCAGAAACTCCGTAAAAACAGTTCCCCAGATTTTTGGAGGAGGACAGGAAAAAGGCCGCAGATCAGGAACTGAAAATATTCCCGGCATCGTCGGACTTGCAAAATCTACAGACATTCTCTTTCCTACAATAGATAAAAGGGCACAGGAGCTTAAAATTTTAAGGGATTATATAAGAGATGAAGTTATTTCACAGATAGACGGGGTAATCTATAACGGTCATAATGAAAAAAGGCTGCCGGGAAATATAAATTTTACTTTCCGTGATTTTACAGGAGAAAGTCTTGTTAAAAAACTTGATGAATGCGGAATTGCGGTTTCAGCCGGATCTGCATGCCAGAACGGTTATGCAGAGGGAAATGAATTTCTGCTTTCGATGGGAATCTGCCAGGAACTTACAGGAAATTCGATAAGAATTTCCCTGGGTTTTGAAAACACCAGGGAAGAAGCCGATTATCTAATCGACTGCCTTAAAAAGATCTGCAGTAAAAATATAAAAAGTTCGGTTGTTTACAACAGTAGCCTGAAGGAAAAATATTTTACTTTTTAACATAAAGCACAGAAAGAAAAGATTAAAATGGGAAAAATAACAAGCGACGACGTTTATAAAGCTCTTGCAGAAGTATATGATCCTGAAATCCCGATAAATATAGTGGATCTTGGTCTTATTTATAAAGTTGAAGTTGATGATGATAATAATGTAGATATCGATATGACATTTACAACAAAAGGCTGTCCCATGCATATACTTATCAGGGAACAGGCGCAGGCAAGCGTTAAAAAAATAAACGGGATCGGCAATGTAAATGTCAATCTGGTATGGGAACCTCAATGGACTCCTGAAATGATATCAAAAGAAGTCGGGAAAAAAATATCAGGGGAAGAATAGGAAAAATCAGAAAACTGGAGTCAAAATTTCAATTTTAAGGATTTGCGCTGCACAAGTTAACCCTATTGTGGGTGATTTTGAAGGTAATTTCAAAATAATAAACAACGCAGTAAATATTGCGTCAGGTTATGGTTGCGATATTATAGTATTCCCTGAACTGACGCTGACGGGTTATCCCCCCGAAGACCTTTTATTAAAACCTTCTTTTCTGCAAACGAACTTAAAATATATAGAAAAACTAAGAGAACTGTCTGAATGTCTGATAGTAATTTGCGGTTCTGTAAGAGAAAGTAATGGAATATTTAATTCTGCTTTTGTTTTTTCTGATAAAAAAGTTATTACTTTTTATGACAAGCAGAATCTTCCCGGCTATTCTGTTTTTGATGAGGAAAGTTATTTTCAGAAGGGAAACAGCAATAAAATATTAGATATAGACGGATGTCTTGTCGGATTAAGCATATGTGAGGATATCTGTTATGCTGAAGAGCCTGCAAAAATTCAATCTGTTCCGGGAGGAGCGGAACTGATAATCAATATTGCCGCTTCGCCCTACTATATAGGCAAGCCCGCTGAAAGAGAAAAAATGCTCCATGCCAGGGCGGTTGATTCAAGAGCCTGCATGCTTTATGTTAATCTGACAGGCGGACAGGATGAGCTTGTCTTTGACGGTAATTCAATGCTGTTTGATGCCGGGGGAACTCTTCTTGCAAGATGCAGACCTTTTGAGGAAGATTTGCTGATTTATGACCTTGATCTGGAAGAAGTCAAATCCCTGAGGCTTAAAGATCCGGGATATAAAATGCAGAGGCCGGAACTCTTGAATGCCTGGGAAGACTATAATATTGAAGTGATAAAAATTCCAATAAACAGGAAAATATCCTGTTCAGACATCGCCGGTCCTCCAAAAAGTTCCGGAAAAAAATTAGCGGGCAATGCTGAGAGTCTGGATTATAAAGAGCTGATTGCCTGTGAGGAAGATGAGATTCTTAAAGCCCTTGTTCTTGGAACCAGAGATTATTTCCACAAGAACGGATTTAACAAAGCCGTCCTTGGATTAAGCGGAGGCGTGGACTCCGCAATCTGTGCTGTAATTGCCTCTCTTGCCATCGGAAGCGAAAATGTGACAGGAGTTTTAATGCCCTCGCCTTTTTCCAGCAAGTCAAGCATAGATGATTCCCTGGATCTGGCTGCAAACCTTAAAATCAGTCATGTTGAAATACCTGTTTCAGAAATTTATGATGCTTATCTTAAAACATTAAATAAAATTTTCAGTTCGGACGATATAAATCTTACAAAAGAAAACATACAGGCAAGAATCCGCGGCAATATTCTAATGGCCATGTCAAACGAATTCGGCTGGCTTGTCCTTTCAACCGGGAACAAAAGCGAAACAAGTGTCGGATACTGTACACTTTATGGTGATATGGCCGGCGGGCTGTCACCCATAAAAGATATATATAAAACAAAAGTCTATAAGCTTTGTGAATTCATAAATAAAAAATTCAATGATATTATTCCGGAAAACACCCTGACAAAAGTGCCCTCAGCCGAGTTAAAGCCGGGACAAACAGACCAGGACAGTCTCCCTCCTTATGATTTGCTGGACAGAATAATAAAATCTTACATAGAGGATGACATGGATTATGATTATATCAGGGATGTTCTTGGTTTTCCCGAAGAAATAGTAAAAAAAGTAATAAGACTTATAGACATGAATGAATATAAAAGAAGACAGAGTTCCCCCGGCATCAAAATAACACAAAGGGCTTTTGGCAAAGACAGGAGATTTCCCATAACAAACAAATTCAGGAACTGATTGATTTGTAACATGGAGATTAAAATATGGAAAATATAAGAATCATTTCCAGAAACAAAGATCTTCCTGAGATCATACGGAATCTTTTAAGAAGTAATTTCGGAGTTTCAGCAAAGGATTTTTATAAAAATAATATAAATTTCCGGATGACAAATCCGGTTCCGGAAACTGCAGATTCGCTGAACGTCAATCTTCTAATCATTGGTCCTGCAAGTCTTGATATTAAAAAAGAAATAATATATCAGGCTGGTCCGGGATTTACATTTAATCCGGAATTTTTAAAAGATTATTTTTTTATTTTAAATCGAAATAATAACCATGGAGGAGGAGCTGGTGGAAGATTTAAAAAAAATTGATCAGATGAAAGAATTTGTATTAAAGAAAGCAAAAGACAACCATATAAAATTTATAAAATTATGGTTTACGGATGTTCAGGGTATGCTTAAAAGCTTTTCAATAACTGTTGAAGAGCTGGAATCAGCTTTGTCGGAAGGAATGGGTTTTGACGGTTCTTCAATAGAAGGTTTTTCAAGAATTGAAGAAAGCGATATGATAGCCATGCCTGATCCCTCAACATACCAGATACTTCCCTGGAGACCTTCCGAAAAAGGAGTTGCAAGGATGTTTTGCGATATTATGACACCGGACGGCAAACATTTTGAAGGAGATCCCAGATGGATATTAAAGAAAAATCTTGCAAAGATCAAAGACCTTGGATACACATTTTATGTGGGGCCTGAGCTTGAATACTTTTACTTTAAAAAAGATGCCGGCAAACCCGAAACGCTTGATAATAGCGGATATTTTGATCTTACAACCTTTGATGTTGCAAGCGACTTGAGAAGGGAGACCATTCTTTACCTTGATGCAATGGGGATTGCTGTTGAATACTCTCATCACGAAGTTGCCCCGTCACAGCATGAAATAGATTTAAGGTACCGGGATGCGCTCACAATGGCAGACGCAGCAATGACTTACAGGATAGTGGTAAAGGAAGTCGCATGGAATCATGGCGTTTATGCAACCTTTATGCCGAAACCCATATCCGGAGAAAACGGAAGCGGCATGCATGTGCATCAGTCCCTCTTTAAAGGCGAAAGGAACGCATTCTTCGATGCTTCAGATCCGTTTAATCTGTCAGCTGAGGGAAGACAGTATATAGCCGGTCTTCTTAAGCACTGCAAGGAATTTGTCGCAATCACTAATCAGTGGGTTAACTCGTACAAGCGCCTTGTGCCGGGTTATGAAGCGCCTGTTTATATATCATGGGCAAGAAAAAACAGGTCTACCCTGGTAAGAGTACCGCTTTACAAGCCTGGAAAAGAAAATGCTACAAGAGTCGAATTCAGATGTCCTGATCCTGCTTGTAATCCTTATCTTGCATTCAGCGTTATGGTTGCAGCCGGAATGGAAGGTATTAAAAACAAATATAAGCTTTCTGATCCGATTGAGGCCAATATATTTGAAATGGATTTAAAAAGAAGGGAAGAAGCAGGCATAGAAACTCTGCCCGACAATCTTTACGAAGCAGTTAAAAACCTTGAAAAGAGCGCTCTTATGAAAGAAGCGCTCGGAGATCATATTTTCAATAAATTCATCGAAAACAAGAAAATCGAGTGGGAGAGATACAGAACATTTGTAACAGATTATGAAATTAATAATTATCTGCCTATTCTGTAGTTCTGTAACTTTGTAACTTTGTAGCCCTGTAATTCTGTAAGTATGCAAGTACGTTTTACAGGCGGCAGGCGGTTTTTAAAGAATTGGCTGTTAATGAATTGTTCAGGCTCCTTCGCAAAAATAATAATAACGGCTATCCGGGCAGGAGAAGGGATCAAAGCCTTCTCCTGTTCTTTTATTTCTACTGTTAATTATATTTTGAGACAGTCCGCAGAATGAATCAGCAATTTAATTTTTAATAATAATTTTCAAATTTTTGTGTATAATTATTTATCTAGGAAGTTAAATGATTTATTATATTTAAAAATCACCGGATTTGGTTTATTTTTATTATATTTAAGTAGTTGCAATGAAAGGATTTTGATATGGCTTTAATTAATTTAAAAGATCTTTTAAATCACGCCAGTAAAAAAAGATATGCGGTAGGCGCTTTTAATGTTACCAGTATGACATTTATTGATCCTATAATAGAAGCCGCCATCGAATCGAATTCTCCTGTTATAATGCAACTTGCAGAAGTTCACTTCAGATATTTAAATCTTGAGCATATCGCACCGGCGATTATAAAAGCTGCAAAAGAAGTTGGGGTGCCGGTCTGCATTAATCTTGACCACGGCAATAGTTTTGAAACGGTAATGCGTGCAATAAGAGCCGGTTTTACATCGATTATGTTTGACAGAAGCGCAGAGCCGCTTGATGTCAATATTGCACAGACAAAAGAAATTGTAAAAATCGCACATAGCGTAGGTGTCAGTGTGGAAGGTGAAATAGGAAATATAGGAGGCGAAGCTGTAGGAGTTGCTGCTCCTACCCCTCATGCGGCAGATGAAGCATCCTTCACAAAAGTAGAAGACGCTGTAAGGTTTTATGAAGAAACAGGCGTCGATGCTCTGGCTATATCTGTAGGAAATGTGCATGGAACTTATAAGGGTGAGCCTAATCTTGATTTTGACAGAATAGAGAAAATAAATAATGCAATCCCCATACCCCTTGTGCTTCATGGCGGCTCAGGGATATCAGATGATGATTTCAGGAAAGCGGTAAGCCTTGGGATCTCAAAAATAAACTTTTATACCGAAATGTCTGCCGGCGCAGTAAAAACTGCACGTAATTTCCTTAATGAAAATCCCGAATGCATTAGCTACGGGGATCTTTCAAAAATAGTACAGAAAGCAATTAAAAACTCTGTCAAGGATCGTATGGATGTTTTTGGAAGCAAGGGCATTACCGCTTCTGATAAAACACTTTGCATTTCATGTGATGATACATCATGCGGACTGGAAGAACCGGCTTTCAAGCCGGAGGCAAAAACACTTGTATATGATTCACTGGTTGATTTGATTACAAAAGAAGTCATTTCTCATATGAAAGACGTATAACCCGGTACCCGGATAGCTCGTTTTACAGCAAATTAATTACACAAGGGCTTATGTTTGTTACCGGATAACCGTAATCTTATAACCATAATCTTATTAAGGAAGCGTGGTAATTTGAGCTTTGTCTGAACATAATCTGAACTTTGTCTGAACATAGCGATGTCACGGCAAAACATCATTCAGATATGGAGCTGATTATTTATACTATACGGTATTCTTGCTACAAGCATCTCTTCAAAATAAAGAGCAGTCCGGTACCATCCAAACATTGTAACTTCTATTGCAAAACAAAACGGCATATATAATGCATAAGGAGCGCTCCGGTGCTGTCCAGACATTGTAACAATATCCTCTTGGAGAAGAACAAAATTCTATTTTTTCGCTGTTCCGAAAAGAGCCGTCTATATGTTCCCTGAAATTTTTTCCACTATTCTTTCAAAATCTCCTATGCTTCCGAATTCTATCTCTATTTTCCCCTTTTTCTTTCCCTGTATTATTTTGACAGGAGTATTAAGAATACCGGATAGTTTCTCACTTATTGAAGAGAATTTGGAAAGCGGTATGATTTCCCGATTTTTTCTGGCTTCAGGAAGGCTCTTTTTTTTGTTTACCAGTTTTTCCACTTCCCTTACGCTGAGGTCGAACTTAACTATATCTTCAGCTATCTGCAGCTGGTCTTCAGTTTTTTTCAGGCTTGCAAGGGCTTTTGCATGTCCCGCCGTCACTTTCCCTTCATCTATAAGTTTCTGGATACTTATGGGCAGGCTTAATATTCTTAATGTGTTTGTGATAAGAGCCCTGCTTTTCCCTACCTGCCTGGAAAGCTCATCATGCGTAAGCTTAAATTCTTCCAGCAGCTGCTTGAACGTAAGGGCCTGCTCAACAGGACTTAAGTCCTCACGATGAATATTTTCAATCAAAGCCATTGCAAGACTTGAATTATCATCTACATTTGTATTGATGATTGCCGGTACTGTTGTAAGCCCGGCCATTCTTGCTGCCCTGAACCTTCTTTCGCCTGCAATTATCTCATACTTTTCCTCACCATCTATTTTTCTTACTGTAATCGGCTGAATCACTCCAAACTGCTTTATAGATTCAGATAATTCATGCAGGCTGTCCTCAAAGAAATTACGCCTCGGTTGATTTTTATTAGGTTCAATAACATCAATACTTATATCAAGAATACTGCTGGAATTTATTTCTGAAGATTCCGAAGTCTTGCTTATATTGGGTATCAGGGCTCCTAATCCCCTACCCAGTCCTCTCTGAGCCATTTTCAATCACTTCCTTTGTAAAATCCTTATATGCCAAAGCCCCCTTGCAGTCAGGATCATAGAATAGAATGGGCTTTCCATAGCTTGGCGCCTCACTTAATCTTACGTTCCTGGGGATTATTGTATTATAAACTTTACTTGAAAAATATTTTTTAACTTCAGAAAGTACCTGTTCGGAAAGCTTTATTCTTGGATCAAACATTGTCATAAGAGCTCCGGCTATTTCAAGCTCGGAATTAAGGTTTTCCCTTACAAGTGTTATTGTGTTAAGAAGCTGTCCCAGTCCTTCGAGAGCATAGTATTCACACTGTATCGGTATTATGACTTCATTTGCGGCACTCAATGCATTTATTGTCAGAAGGCCCAGAGCGGGCGGACAGTCAATTATTATATAATCATATGATTCGTTCAGTTTGCTGATTGCTTCTTTTAGCCTGTATTCACGTTTCATACTTGTTACAAGCTCAACTTCAGCTCCTGCCAGCTGTATCGAGGAAGGAATGATAAACAGGTTTGAAAATTCAGTTTTAGCGATTATGTCATTTATGTTTTCTCCGGATATCAGTATATTGTAAATCGATTTTTTATCCGAACCGAATTCAAAACCCAGACCGCTTGTCGAATTGCTCTGGGGATCCATGTCAATAATAAGGGATCTGAAGCCGAAATGGCCGAGATATGCAGTCAGATTAACAGCTGTGGTGCTTTTCCCGACTCCGCCTTTCTGGTTTGCGATTGCAATAATCCTTTTGGTGCTAATATTGTTATAAGTATTATTATCTCTCAATTTTTAAGTCTTCTCCATATATATTAACAATATTGATTAATAATATATAACTATAATAGTTATAATGAAAGAAGAAA
>DUQM01000049.1 GCA_012837825.1 Actinomycetota bacterium
ATTAATTAAAAAAGTTATTGATATTTATATAGAAATTATTGTAAAATAATAATTAATAATTAAGATTATGCTTAAAATGATTAATTTATTGAGTAAGGAGGAAGGTCGTGAATAAGTTATTGGGAAGAGTTAGGCAAAATAAGGGTTTTACCCTTATTGAGTTGCTGATTGTCATCATTATTCTGGCTGTGCTTGCCGCTATTGCAGTTCCCACATACCTGACAATGAGAGACAGAGCAAGGGAAGCAGGTACTGAAACGGAAATGGCAAATATTGCAACTGCACTTGAACTGTATCATGCTGATACAGAATCATATCCTGCAACAGCGAGCTGGTCTGAAGATTTGGAAGATGGAGGCTACATGGACAATGTGCCGACTACTGATATGTGGGGAAGGGCTTATACTTATGAAGGAAGCGACGATACTTATACGTTGACAAGTGACGGAGTCGACGAAGGAGAGGAAACCATATGATATAGTCTTCTCGAATGGACAGCAGACAGGTTTTGGAAAATTCAATACAAATGTAAGAGGAGCCACAACAACTGCCGGAGGTTAATAAATCTTAAAGCGCTTTTCTTAAAATAAAAAAACAGGGGACATCCCCTGTTTTTTTATTAATATATTCGGGTATAATCTTATTCCTGATACAATATTTTTGACTAGTTAAAACATGTATGTTATTATACAAAAATGCAAATATCTATTTCCCTATATGAAGCATAGATATAATATTTACTTTATATTGTAATAAAAAGTCATTGTATTAATGTAGCCAAGGGGAAAATGAAGGCAATACTGTATATAATTTTTATAACAGCCGGATTTGTTCTGGGAAGTTTCTTAAATGTTGTCATTTACAGGCTCCCTAGAAAAATATCAATTGTTGCCCCGTTTTCTTTTTGCCCCAATTGCAAAGCAGGAATAAAATTTTATGATAATATACCTTTGCTTTCATTCCTTATCCTAAAGGGAAAATGCAGGAATTGTAAAATTAAAATACCTGCAAGATATCCTATTGTAGAAACTGTATCAGCAGTCCTTTTCGCCTTAAACTTTCATTATTTTGGCATAAGCCCGGCATGTCTTTCAGGGATTTTATTAAGTATTGCCTTAATAATAGTTTCTTTTATAGATATGGAGCTGCAGCTTATCCCGAACGTGATAGTATTGCCTTTTACATTGATAGGTTTAGCAATAAGTTTGGTAATAAATATTTCTTCAGATTGGCGGGGATGGTGGATACCGCTTGCTTACACAGTCGGCGCTTTTCTTTTTATGTTTATAATAAATCTGATATATCCCAAGGGCATGGGGATGGGGGATGTAAAACTCAGTATGATGGCAGGAGCATTCTTATCCGAAAAAATAATTCCGGGACTTTTTATAGGATTTCTTGCCGGTTCAATAATAGGCATATCCCTTATTGTTTTTAAAAAGAAAAAATTCAGGCAGAGCATAGCTTTCGGACCCTTTATATCCTTTGGTTGTATTGCAGCTCTTTTTTATGGTGATAAAATTATTAATTGGTATTTATCATTAATTTAATAAAAGAAAAAATATGTATGAAGTTGGCCTTGATATTAGTTCAAACAAAATAAGTGCATCGGTTTTTTCAAAAAAAGGCAGTAATCTTTTTTTGAAAAACTGTGGCTGTATAGAGATAGAGAGACATGCGGTTGAAGCAAGTGAGATTATAGATTCAGTTGTCTTTGTCAATGGCATTAAAGAACTGTGGAAAAATTATAAGCTCGGTAATAAAACAGTCAATGTGGGAATTTCGGATACAAAAATAGTTTTAAAAGAAATTGTAATTCCTCTGATTGATGAAAAAGAAATAGATAATGCCATAAGATATCAGATTGAGGAGTTTGTCCCGATACCTAAGGAAAATCTTATTTATGACTATTACGTCATTGAAAAAAAAGATAATTCTTCTGTCGTAATGATAGTTGGAGTAATGAAAAGCATGATAGAAAACATAGTAGCTGTTTTAAAATCAGCGGGACTGAAGATCAATGCAATAGAAGCAAACTGCTTTTCTCTTTTCAGGCTGGCCGACCGGTATTTTGATTTTAAAAACAGACACAAAGAAGATGAGAACAGTTCGGATTGCATAGTTTACTTTGGCAATGATGTCTCAATAATTGAATTCGTGAATAAAGAAGAACTGAGATATCCCAGGTTTATTAATTCGTCCTTATCTGTATTTAATGAAAATCTGTCTAAAAAAATATCAATTTCCCCGGAAGAAGCTGCCAGAATACTTGATGATTTTGATATGGAATTATTATTGTCGAAGGATTCATCAAAAAAAGCCGGAACAGTTTCCGAAAACAGTGAAGTTGCCGATAGCACCGATAGCGGGGAAGCAAAGAAAGAAGAATTTGAAGAAACAGATGAAAAAAACATACTGATAAAAGACAGCATCAAGATATCAGCCAATCAGTTAATAAATGAAATTTCCAGGTCGATCGAGCATTTTTTACAGGAAAACAGGAGTTTCACTGTTGAAGAAATAGTGTTTTGCGGTGAAAACCTGAAAAATATGGAAAAATATATGTCAAAAAATCTTAAATATGATCTTAAAAGAATCGATCTTGCAGCCGGATTTCTGCCGGATACATTAAAAAGAAGCTTTCTTTTCAAAGGTATTGATAAATCTAAAATTACCAATTCAATAATACTGAGCTGCGGACTTGCTTTAAGGGGGTTGAAGAATTGAAGGATATCAATCTTCTTCCAAAAGTAGAAAAACAGAAAAAGAAAGGTCACTTTCTTTTTAATTTCTTTCTGATAATACTGATAATTCTTCTGATTATAATTTCCGGTCTTTCCTGGCTATCCGGAAACTCAAAAAAAGAACTGGCCGGAAAGCTTGAAATAATTGAAAAAACAAATTTTGATCTGAACATATACAGGGATAAATTGCTGTTTTATAAGGACTTTGAAGAAGATGTCACATATAAGTCTTCCTTAAACCAATCGTTAAGCGATAAAACAATAAAATGGTCAAAAAAACTTTATGATTTATCAAGGAATCTGCCGGATAAGGTATACATACTGAATTTCAGCGGCAGATGTGATAACCTTTATTCTTCAATTGAAATGGTAAAAAACGGCGGTAATGTCCCAAAAGGAAAATTACTTGCATTTAATATAGAGGGTTATGCAAATGATTATGTGGAAATTTCCAGACTTATACTTGGCATAAAGGAAATTGCAGATATTTCAGATCCCTGGATAGTATCCATAAGGGAATCGGATGTGGATAATCTTAAGCTATTATATTTTAAAGTTGAAGTTTACTGGAATCTGAGTGAATTTTTAAAAGATGTCGAAATAAGTAAAAAACCTTCTTCCGGCAGTACCGCTGAGCCGGATTTGGATGAAATGTAAATAACGGATTAAAGAATGAAAACAATTTATAAAACTACATTAATTATAGTAATAGTGCTGGCAATAACAGCGGTTTTGTTTTTATGGTTTTTGCCTGCCAGTAAGGAAAGCAGGAGGATTTTAAAGGAAATTGATGAAAAAAGCCGCGAGAAAACCATGCTGGAAAAGGAGATAAACGATCTTCTTCTCTTAAGATCCGATTATTTTTTGCTAAATGCCTTATTTGAAAAATATAAGACAGAGGTTCCATTAAGTGACGGCATAACAGTTCTTACCGACCAGATATATGAAATAGGCAAATATTCAGGTATAAAGATTCGGGGGATTGATTTTAAAGAGATAAATGAAACCAAGACTAAAAGCAATGAAAAAAATAAAATCGGGATAATAAATGTAAGCATAGCTGTGAATGGTTCATATTATCAGGTTCTGACTTTTTTAAATACAATAGAGATAATGCCAAGATTAATAAAAGTAGAAAATATTTCACTGAATCTTGCCGGGGTATTTAATGATGAAAGCACCGATGAAGATGTTTTTGATTTGTCTGCTTTGATAAATTTTAAAACTTTTTATGATAAAACGGATTATTCTGATAACCGGTGATGACAGGTAAAATAATGGTACTAAAAAACATTTTTAAGATTATATTTATTTTGATTTTATTTGTGTTTACAGCAGGTCTTGCAGGATGCACATATTTTTCTTTTTTTGATTCTTCGGTAATTGAGTCGGATTTAAAAACAAAAATTAAAATTGAGGATATCAATACTGATGATTTCAATAATCAGGAATTATTAAAAGAAGATATTAATGAGAAAATTGAATCATCTGATGAAATAAAATTCACAGAGGAGGTAAGAAATCCATTCATGCCTTTTTATATGAAATCCAAGGATGAGCAATCTTTCCGGAACCAGCTTACACTTGAAAAAATTTACAGCGATAATGAGAATTTATATGCAGAGATTGCTGTAAATTCTTCAACTTACAAACTTAAATCGGGAGATCAGTTTGCAAAAATATATCAGGTGCAGGCGATCAATGAGGACTCAATAGTTCTTTTGAAAGGTGATGAACTCATCACTATTTACATGAATGAGATATATTATGATTAAACAAAAGAAAAAATCATGGAATTTTTAACAGCGGGCGAATCGCATGGAAAGGCTCTGTGCGGCATCATAAATGACTACCCATCAGGCATATCTATACATAAGGAACTGATAGACAATGAGCTTCTTCGACGCCAGAAAGGTTATGGAAGAGGCAGCAGAATGAAAATAGAAAAAGATGAAGTAGAGATACTGTCAGGAATCAGAAATAATTTTACTCTGGGCTCTCCTATTTCTTTTATGGTCAGCAATAAAGACTGGGAAAACTGGACTGATATCATGGCTCCTTTTTCTTATTGTGATAAATCTGAAAAAAAAGTAGATTTGGTTGAAAATCCAAGACCGGGACATGCGGATCTTACCGGTTCAATCAAATACAGGTTCAATGATATAAGAAATGTTATTGAAAGAAGCAGTGCAAGAGAAACAGCAATGCGTGTGGTCATCGGCTCTTTTTCAAAACAGTTTTTAAAATACCTGGATATAGAAGTAAAAAGCTTTGTAAGCCAAATAGGCAGAGTGGCTTTGAAAGAAGAATTTGAAAAAAATCCTGATGATGATTATTTTAACAGAGCTGAAGAGTCAGATTTAAGATGCCCTGATGAAAAGACTGCACGGGAAATGAAGGATGAAATAGACAAGGCATCTGAATCCGGAGATACTCTTGGCGGAAGTTTTATAATACGCATAAAAAATATACCCTGCGGAATCGGTTCCTATATACAGTGGAATAAAAGACTGGATGCATTGCTTTCTTACTATCTCATGAGCATACCTTCAGTAAAAGCACTTGAAATAGGAAACGGTATAAAAGCATCCGCTTCATGGGGAACCGGGGTTCATGATGAAATTTTTTATAATGAAAATAAAAAATTTTACAGAGCTACAAATAATGCTGGCGGTATTGAAGGCGGAATGTCTAATGGAGAAGATATTATTTTAAAAATATTTTTAAAGCCCATACCTACCACGCTTCAGGGACTTAAAACAGTCAATATAAGAAACAAAAGCCGACAGACAAGCATTAAGGAAAGATCTGATATATGTGCTGTCCCCTCAGCTTCAGTAATTGGTGAGGCAATGTCCGCAATTGCCGTGATGAATGCAGTACAGGATAAATTCGGAAGAGACAATATTCTGGAAATAGTCGAAAATTACAAAAATTATATTAGATATATAAAAAACATTTAATAACCTTATTTTTTTAAAAAACTTTCATTTCTTGCGACTATGATTGCAAAAAATATTTCACTTATTGGTTTTATGGGTTCAGGCAAGACGACTATCGGCAAGATACTCGCTGAAAGAACAGGATTTCTTTTTGTAGATATTGATAAAATAATTGAATATGTTTCCGGAAAGAAAATAAGTCAGTTATTTGAAAATTTCGGCGAAAATTATTTCAGAGATATAGAAAGAAAGACTGCAGAAAAATTATATAGAAATAATACCAACTGTGTTTTTGCATGCGGCGGAGGGATTTTTGAGACTCCTGAGAACATAGAAATAATCAGGAAAAACAGTATTGTAATTTTTTTGAACATTGACCCTGATACAGCATATGAAAGACTTAAAAATTCTACTGACAGACCATTGTTAAATAAAGTATCAGATTTAAGGTCAGAAATAAACAATCTTATAGACAAGCGATTAAAAACCTATATGGAAAACTCTGATGTCCGGTTAGATGTAAGCCGGAAAGAGCCCGGCTATTTCGCAGACGAGATATTGAGAAAAATTATCAATAAATAAAAGCAGAGTATGGCAGACAAACAGAAAAGAAGAAAAATCAGTGTTTCAACTGCAAGCAGAAGTTACAAGATGCTTATAGGCAGAGGGATTTCCGATGATGTTGAAGGCATATTGGTAGAATTATTTCCGGGAAGCCGCAAAATATTTTTTATTACCAATAATAAAGTATTTGATATCCATGGGAAAAAAATTATAAAAAAGATAGAAAAAAGCTGCAATATAAAGACCCTTGTTTTGCCGGACGGGGAAGAATACAAATCCAATTCAACTCTGTCAAAAATATATGATTTCTTTATGAAAAATCATGCCCACAGAGATGATGTCGTAATAGCTTTTGGCGGCGGGGTAATAGGAGACACAGCCGGTTTTGCAGCAGCTACATTTAACAGAGGTCTTGAGCTTGTTCACTATCCCACAACAATCATTTCCCAGGTCGACAGCAGTATTGGCGGGAAAGCAGCAATAAATTTTAGAGGTGTAAAAAATATTATAGGATGCTTTTATCAGCCTCACCTTATTATATGTGACCCTGACCTGCTAAATACTCTTGAGGAAAAAGAACTTATAAACGGTCTCGGTGAAATTATAAAATACGGACTTGTATTTGATTATAAAATAATTGAATCGATAAAGGAGATACTAAATGAAAACCCGGAATCGGAAGAGCGACTGAAAAATATGATTACTGATGAAAAGTTTGATGAAATCATATTTAAGTGTTCAAAAATAAAATCAGATATTGTAGAAAAAGATGAATTTGACACAGGAATAAGAAATTATCTTAACTTCGGCCACACAATAGGGCATGCCATAGAAAAAGTACTGGGCTTTAAAAATATCAGCCATGGCCAGGCGGTTTCACTTGGAATATTGTGCTCGGTTGACATATCAATATCATTAGGCTTTATGAAAGATTCACATAAAAAAGAATTGTTGAATCTCTATAAATTGCTTAAACTACCTGTTAGAATAAGTTCAGAAAATGCAGACGCTATTGTAAAAGCAATACATTTTGACAAAAAGATAACTGAAGGAAGAACAAAATTCATTATTCTTAAAAAAATTAATGACGCTATTGTTATTAATGGTATAGATGAAGCAGTTATAAAAAAGAGTATAATTAAAAATACTTAATGATTTAAAATATTAATCAATATTTTAAATCATTATCCGAAGGATTTTGAAATGAAAAAAATTACAATAATAAACGGACCGAATCTGAATCTGACCGGCAAAAGAGAACAGGACAAATACGGGAATATAAGATTTGAGGATTTTTTAAATGATGTTCTTGTTCCTATTGCAGTCAAAAATAATTATAATATCGAATATTTCCAGTCCAACCATGAGGGGGCGATAATTGATAAAATACATGAGTGTGAAGGAAATACCAAATGTATTATTATTAATCCCGGTGCCCTGACTCATTACAGCTATGCCATTCATGACGCAATTAAGGCAGTTAGCATAGATATTGTGGAAGCACATATCTCCAATATATTCAGCAGGGAAGAATGGAGAGGGAAATCTGTTATCTCACCTGCTGTAAAAGCTGTTATTAGCGGATTCGGGCTGGAAAGTTATAAACTGGCATTATTATATGTAATTGGCCTGTAAGATGTTAAAAAACAGAATAAAGCAAAAAAATGGTTTTACACTGATAGAAGCACTTATTTCGGTTATTCTTCTTTCAATTTTTGCACTTATGCTTGTGCAGGGCATCAGAATGGCTGTTATTGCTTTTAATATTAACAAAGTAAAAACAAGAGCTGTAACAATCGCCAATGAAGAGATCGAGAAAATAAAATCCATGTCTTTTAATGACATAGGATTTTCGGATGGCGATCCCCGGGGAGTGCTTGGAAGACAGAAATATTCCCAGGATGATTATCTGATAGAATATAATATAACTTATGTAAATGAAGACAGCAGGATAAAACAAGTAACAGTTTCTGTTTATAAGGAGCCCATGGCAGACAGCTTTGAAGTTGTCACTGAAATTGCGCCGCTTACCGTCATAACTGAAGGAGTCCCCGGGACAACAACCACTACTACTGTCTCCCATAGTTATTTGCCGCCGCAGAATCTGGAAATAGTCTCTGATACCGGTTCCGGCAACAATAGGAGAATCGTGCTTGAATGGGAAGATCCCTATAATCCGGATTTGGCCATAAACTCCTATAATATATACAGAAACTCCGTATTAATTGCAAATACTATTTTAAGAACATATGAAGATCGGCCGGGAAATAGCAGGAATTATTCATATTATGTAACAATAATATATTCGGACGGAACGGAAAGCGCTGAAAGCAATGAAGTTGCGACAAAATAGATATTTTAAAAAATTTTTATCTCAAAAAGGGTTCAGTCTTATAGAACTTCTTATTGTAATATTTATTATAATGATTATTGCGTCGATTGCATCAGTTCTGTATCTTAATACTGTGAGATCCCAGGAGGATATATTGGGCAGGGCGAAATCTCAGAAAGATGCCAGAACTGTGCTGTATATTATGGAAAAAGAGATAAGGGAATGTGTCTCTGTGATTAATGCTGAAAATAATGATATAAGATTTCTTTCAAATATTGACCGGGACGATGAATTTGAAGAGATTTCTTATCATACGGAAATATCAGGAAACAACTATATTCTGTTCAGAGAGGAAGACGGGACAGGTGCAAGGATATTTTTGGATTCTCTTGTAAACGATGATATATTTTCTTATTATCATCAGGCTGATTCCGATCCTTTAGACCTGCCCCTTGATGAAGACAGCTTAAATGTTTTTAAAATTCTCAAAATTGAATTTCTGCTTAATGATGAACCGGAGCTTGCCGGCAAGAATATATATATGTCATCAAGCGTATATCTTAGGAACAGGTAAAATATACTAATGAAAGTGTTTATAAAAAATAGAATTATCAAAAAAAGCGGAAACATCGCAATTCTTGTGCTGATAATCGGTATAGTAATACTGCTTTCCGTAACTGTTCTTGCATCTTTTCTCATAAAGGATATTAATTTTATAAAACAGGATGAAAAAAAATTAAAAGCCCTGAACTTTGCCGAAGCAGGAATATCAAACTTCTTTCTGGAAATAATCAAATATAGCCATGGAGAGACAGAGGGGCTGCCTCAAAGCCCTTTCACCGGTGAGATCATTAATAATGCAGAAGTGATAGGAACTTATGAAATAAGCTACACATTCAATCCTTCTGATGAAAATTCCTATAATATGTCCAGCTACGACATAATTTCGAAAGGTATTGATGCAACAGGAACTGAAAGACTTGTAAAAGTAAGTATTTCGCTGGCAGATATGTATGATTTTGTTTTTTCATTTAATTCAGTAAATACAGGAGATATAATTCCCTCAAAAAGCGGGGTTTACGGTCCTTTTTTCACACAGGGCCGTCTTAATCTGGGGGGATCAGCAGGTTTTTATGGCGGTCCCCTGATAGTTGGCGGAGATATTATAGTCGGGGGAAATTCCCAGATAGGAACTTCAGCAGAACCTCTGGATCTTTTCCTGGGGGGAGAAGCAAGAGATGGATCAGGCAGGGTCATCAACTTAACAGATAATTACCAGGCAGAAAATATATATATAAGAAATTTCAGCGATGAATTAATTGATATTGATAACCTGATTATTGATGATAATTATTTTGAAGAGATAGTTTCTCATGGGGCTGCAACTGTTGATGGTAATCTGACCATTACTGCTACATCCATAAATCCTGTTCCGGCCAATCAGGATGCAAATAATTATATAAGGATTGAAAACAACAAACTGAAAATATCAGGAAATATACTTGTTAATGGAAATATTGTATTCGGAAGCAAAAATACCAAGCAAAATATTATTTACGAAGGAAAAGGAAACCTTATCTCAAAAAACAATATAATTGATTATGCAAGAATAGTACCGTCAAATATTTCACCGGGTTTTTTCCCGGACAATGATCTCCTTGTGCTGACAGCTTTAAAAGATATCAGCTTTTTAACAGGGACTTTTTCAAGCACCAGTTATGAAAATCCCAATGCTGCCTGTGCGGCTATAGCAGGAAACAAGATCATTACTGAAAATAATGAATATATCAGAGGTCTGCTTATAGGAAATGAAATAATACTGAGCAGGAATACAAAAATATATTATGAAAATAATATATCCCACTCTCTTCCTTTAAATGTCCCAAAGACAAATTTTATTATTTTCAACAAATACTGGCAGGAACTGCCCCTGGCTCAGCAATAACATTTTTTAGAAACTTTACTTAATTTTTTAGAATTAATCATGTATTATATTTTTTCATCAGTCTTTATCATTGAAAACAGAAAAACAAATTAAACAAAAATGAAAAACAAAGAAATATTTTTAAAAAGAATTGAAGCTCTAAGAAAATCTTTTTTGGATGATCATAAAAATTTGCTGGTCTTTAATGAGAAAAACATTTATTACCTGACCGGGTTTTACGGGAAAGACTCTTCTTCAAATCTACTTGTAACAGATGAGAAAGTATATCTTTTTGTAAATTTTATTTATCACGAAGCTGCTTCAGAATCTGTCAATCATGCAGATACTGAATTAATAATGGATAACAGAAAAAATGAAGCTTTATTTGGTATCTTAAAAAAAGAAAAAATAAAAGAAATAACCCTGGAATCAGGCTCAATTACACATGCTGATTTTTTAAATATCGAAAAAAAACTATCGGAAATAAATATTGCTATAAAAACTATAGACTATCCTCTTAAAGACATGAGAGAAATCAAGGATGACACAGAGATAAAAATAATGAGAGAAAACTGCAGACTGACAGAAGAATGCATTGATTTTGTAAAAAGCATAAATCCCGGCAAATTAAAAGAAATGACGGAAGCGGAACTGGCATTCAGGATGGAAGGATTCCTGATAAAAAAAGGAACTTCTTCAAAATCCTTTGATTTCATAATTGCCAATAACAAAAACTCTTCAAAACCTCATCATGTTTCAGGCAGGCATAAAATAAAAAATGGAATAATTCTTATGGATTTCGGAGCAATTCTGCAGAATTACTGCTCTGATATAACCAGGACTTTTTTGATAGAAGAAATTGCTGACAGCAAAAATAAAAAAAGATTCCTGGAGATTTATCAGATAGTAAAAGAAGCTCAGCTTTCGGCTCTTTCTGCCTGCAGGGAAGGAATTGCTGCATCAGAGCTTGATAAAATTGCAAGGGATTTTATTGCAGGACAGGGTTATGATGCAAATTTTGATCACTCCCTTGGGCACGGTGTCGGGCTAAGCGTGCATGAACCACCGTTCATAAACCGGGAAAACAATCAGATACTGAAAGAATCCATGGTAGTTACCATAGAGCCCGGGATTTATATCCCTGGTTTCGGAGGCGTAAGAATTGAAGATATGGTAATAGTTAAAAAAAATAAATGTGAAAGACTTTATGGAGATTCAAAGGAGCTGGTAATTATAGGCTAAAACCAGGCAAAATAAATACCTGTTTTTACAGAATAGGAACTCTTCTTAAAAATATTAATAATATTGAAAAACCTGGAGTAAGATAAAAAATGATAAGCAGCAATGATTTTAAAAACGGAATGACTATTGAATATGAAGGCGATCTTCTTGAGATCATTTATTTCCAGCATGTAAAACCCGGAAAAGGTGGCGCATTTGTTAGAACGAAATTAAAAAATCTTATTAACAACACTATTTTTGAAAAGACATTCAGAGCTGGTGAAAAAATAGAACAGGCTATACTTGAGACAAAAAAAATGCAGTTTCTTTACAAAGATGATCATTATAATTTTATGGACAATGAGACTTACGAGCAGCTTTCAATTGATGAAAGTCACATAGGTGATAAAAAGCAGTATCTCATTGAAAATATGGAAATTACAATGATATTTTATAAAGGTAATCCGATTTCAGTAGAATTACCGACCTTTATTGAAGCAGAGGTTATAAATACTGAACCAGGGATAAAAGGCGACACTGTAAGCAATACATTCAAACCTGTAGAGATAATCACCGGAGCGAAAGTCAATGCTCCGCTTTTTATTAAGAACGGTGATACAATCAGAATTGACACAAGAACAGGGGAATATATAACAAGAGTATAATATATGGCAACATCAAGAAGAAGATCAAGAATAAAAGCAGTCATAGCATTATATCAAAGCGATCTTTTGAAAAAAGATATTAATAAAATAATACATACAGAGATGATTTTTAAAAAAAATCTGGATGCTTTTACCATAAAGCTGATAATCGGTGTGGAAAAGCACAGACAGCTTATAGATGATATAATAAAAAAAGTAGTGGAAAACTGGACGATTGAAAGAATATCCATAATAGACAGGAATATTATCAGAATGGCAATATATGAAATGTTTTTTGAAAAAGATATTCCTTTAAAGGTTTCAGTTGATGAAGCTATTGAAATAGCCAAGCTGCTTGGACAGAAGGAAGATACTCCCAAATTTGTGAATGGAATACTCGGAAAGATACTTACCGATATTAATAAAATAAAAGCAGATTTAGTTCCGGATGTAAATAACTAAGCAAGGAGGAGCAATGAATTCCAGGGAAAAATTCATTGAATTTGTTAATTTTAATAAAAAAATCCCTACGGTAAAATGGGAATTCGGATACTGGGGTTCAGCTATAAAAAGATGGTATAAAGAAGGGCTTCCTTTAAAAAATTACCCCAAAGTACCAGTTAGCATAATTAACTCCACTTCATCTTTATATACTACTGTATGGAAGCATTTTCTCACAGGAGATAAAACAATTCATGAAGCTGTTTATAATGAACCGGAAAAAATACTCGAGCTTCCTGATGGTTTTGCGGTACTTGGCGGGGGAATTTATTTCCCTTCGCAGGGATTTGCACTTGATTACGACGTCAAGGATTATTTCGATATGGATAACCAGCAGAATGTGGTATGTGCCGAACATTTGTTTTATCCGCAGTTTACACCGGTAGTTGTCGATGAAGATGAAAAATATATAGATTATATTGATTTGGACGGGTGTAAGAGAAGGTTTTCAAAGGCACAGCAGGTAATACCCTCAGGACTGGACTGGCCCATAAAAGACTGGGAAACATGGAGCAAGCTTAAATCCGAAAGAATGAGTATGGATAATATCAAAGACAGGCTGCCTTCAAACTGGAAAGAAATTGCTGATAAATATAAGAACAGGGATTTTCCTCTTGCTCTTGGAGGATATCCGTGTGGTATTTTTGGAACTCTGACACATCTTGTCGGATATGAAAATCTGTTTATGTTTTATTATGATAAACCAGACCTGATTAAAGATATACTTGAAAGACTGACCGATATATGGATTGCTCTCTGGGAGGAAGTTTTGTCATATACTGACGTTGATCTGTGTAACCTTTGGGAAGATATTTCTTCGGGAACGGGTTCAATGCTGTCCCCGGCCATTATAAGAGAATTTGTTCTACCTTATTATAAAAAAATTTCCGGTTTCCTTAAAAGTAAAAAAATAAAAACTTTTCTGGTAGATACTGATGGGGATTGCAATGAGCTGGTTCCGATGTTTATTGAATCAGGAGTTACAGGAATGTATCCAATGGAGGTAAGCGCAGGAATGGATGTGATTTCTCTCAGGAAGAGATATCCGGATTTTCTTTTAATGGGCGGAATCCCTAAATTAGATATACAATACGGAACCAAAAAAATAGATGAAATATTGGAACCGGTTGCATGGCTGCTTAAGCAGGGAGGATTTATACCTTTCGGAGACCATCTTATCCCGCCTGAAGTAGGGTGGAGTGAATTTAAATATTACAGGGAAAAATTAAATAGTATTATTGATGAAGTCTGAATAGAAAATAAAGTCTGAAATATAGTCTGAAATATAGTCTGAAATAATTTTTGAATGAGGATTTTAAATGAAAAAAGTTCACATAATTGCAGTTCTGTTTCTGGTATTGCTGTCTGTTTTCAATATTGCATGCTTTAAAAATAAGAATCAAGTATCTGGTGCAGATAAGCAAAAAGATATTTATCTATCTGATACAGAAAATTCAGATAATTCCAAAAGAGAAATCCGGGTAGCTGATGATAAAAATGTGGAAGATGTCTCCGGAATTAAGAATAATTCCGAACAGGAGCAAACCAGCGAAAATATTGTTTTTGAAAAACCCGTTCAGAGTCCTTTGCGAACTTTTCCAAGATTAAATGTCCAAATCCTGGAAGGACCCGTAGCTCTTGAGGACGGATCCCTGGTGTATTATCGTGTTCATGCAAAAGTCCTAGCGCATCCAAAAGCTAATCTCACATTTTCAAAAGATGACAGTCTCGGCGCATGGGGTTTTGGTACGGCACAGATAAATCTTATGCCGGGGGAAACATATCATTTAAAGATTATTGCATGTAATGAAATAGGAACATCCAGCGCAGTGGTCACACTGAACTGGATGGAAGCAAAAATAGATTATGGAAATACCATAATATCTAAGGATGAGGATAATCCCGTATTTTATTACATTCAGGTATCATTGGAGGAGCAGAAAACCAGAGTATATTATAAAGACAACTTAATCCGGGAAATGATTTGCTCTACCGGTGCTCCCGAAACTCCAACACCTGTGGGCACATTTAAAACCGGCGATAAGATTTTTTACTCATGGCTTCCCAAATATGATGTAGGAGCATACTATTTTGTAAGGTTTTTTAACTCATACTTGTTTCACAGTATTCCTTTTGATGATCAGGGTAATATAATAAAGGAAGAATTTGATAATCTGGGAAAAGCTTCAAGCCATGGATGCGTAAGGTTTGGCATGGAGGATGCAAAATGGTTTTATGAAAATCTTCCTACCGGGATTACCATGGAAGTCAGATAATTTTACTTATTCATTTATCATTTATAATTAAAAACCCTTTGTATCTATATTGAAAGATATTCAGAAAGAAAAAGCAAGAGCTGTTGATTTGCTTATTGAAAGAGGAATAGCCAAAGACAGGCATGAAGCGGAAGCTTTGATAATAGGCGGGAAAATCTTTTATAATAATGAACCTGTAAAAAATACAGGTCAGTTGCTGCTTAAAGTTTCTGAAATAGAAATAAGAGGTACAAGAGAGTTTGTTTCAAGGGGAGCTTTAAAATTAAAAAAAGCTGTTGAAAATTTTAAAATTTCCCTGCATGGTAAAACAATCATTGATATTGGTTCATCAACCGGCGGTTTTACCGATTATCTTCTTCAAAACGGAGCTGTATCTGCAATCGCTGTTGATGTAAACTACGGTCAGTTTGATTGGAAGCTCAGAAAGAATCCGAATATTTTTTTATTTGAAAGAACAAATATAAAAGATCTTAAAAGATCGGAGCTTCCAATAATTCCTGATCTTGCAGCAGTAGATTTATCTTTTATATCAATCAGAAATGTTTTCGGTAATATTTTCGATCTGCTGTCAGACACAGGTGAATTTCTGTTGCTTGTAAAACCCCAGTTTGAGGCAAGAAAAGAACTTGTAGGCAAAAAAGGTATTATTTCAGACAGGAAAGTCCATCTGGATATATTGAATGAGCTTATTCTTTATATAATGGACAATTACAGTGTGGAATTAAAAGGAGTCACTTTTTCTCCAATAAAAGGGGCAAAGGGAAACATTGAATTCTGGGTTTATGCAAAAAAAAATATAAATGATAATTACAAAAAAAATAAAATCAATTATGGTAGAATATTTGAAACAGTAGAAAATATTATAGATGATGCACATTCTGAACTAACTTAAAAGCTTTAAAATATAAAATGGATAATATTGGAATAATTTCAAACAATGATAATGCAAAAGCACTTGATATAGCCAAAGATATTTATGATTATCTTGTATCAAAAAATGTTAATGTCCTCCTTTTAAAAAACGATGCTCTTGCAGAAAAACATCTTCTCTTTTCAGTTGAAAAAGATGAATTTGAAAAAAAGATCGACTGTCTTATTTCAGTTGGCGGAGACGGGACTTTTTTGAGAGCAGCAAGACATGTCTTTGAAACCGGTAAGCCTGTCATGGGCGTAAATGTCGGAAATCTCGGCTTTCTTGCTGAAATAAATATTTCGGACATGTATGATTCTCTTGAGAAAATAATAAATAATAATTTTGAAATCGAACAGAGAATGCTTATATCGGGAAACCTTTTAAGAAGCAGAAAAGTTGTAGATAGTGAAAATTCCCCTTACCTTGCCCTGAATGATTTTGTAATAACGAAGGCGCTGCTTGAAAAGATAATTCGGATAAACATAATAATAAACGGAATACCTATTTTAAGTTATGGGGCGGACGGAGTGATAATTTCAACGCCTACCGGTTCCACAGCCTATTCCTTATCTGCAGGCGGGCCGGTAGTTGAACCCAAGAATGAATCAATCATAATTACCCCGATTTGTCCGCACACTTTATTTAGCAGAAGTCTTGTATTAAGTCCGGATAACCAGATTGAAATACAGATAAACTCAAAGACAACAGAAGTCAGCCTGAATACGGATGGAAGAAAAAGCGATGTAAAAATAATGGATCAGGATATATTTAAAGTTGAGAAATACAGACACAAGGTAAACCTGATTACTTTTAATAAGAATATATTTTTCAAAATTTTTAAAGAAAAACTTGTAAAAAAGGACTAGAATAATCAATTTTACTGAATTTATTGTATTATTTTCATCCAGGCATACTTGATTAAATGTTAAAAGAGATATATGTAAAAAATTTTGCTATCATTGATGATGTCAATATTAAATTCACCGATGGCTTCAATATTCTTTCAGGTGAGACCGGTGCCGGAAAAACACTGATAATTGAAGCGATAAATCTTCTTATCGGAGAGAGAGCCAATACCGATTTGATTAGGGATCGTCAGGAAAATCTGCTGGTGCAGGGCTTTTTTGATTTCAGGGACAATACAAATATTACTGATTTCATGCTGAATGAAGGACTTATTAAAAATATTGATGAAGCAGAAGACCTGGAAATTACAAGAGAATTAAACAGGAACGGCCGGAACAGGGTATTTATAAATGGCAGTTTCAGCCAGGTAAGTATTCTTAAAAACCTTGGCAGGCTCCTCATAGATATACATGGTCAGCATGAACATCAGTATCTTCTTGAACAAAAAAATCATTTGAAAATAATTGACGAAATTGGCGGATCAGAAATATCTGAATTACGGAAGTCTTATGGGGAGGCTTATAAAAACTACATTGATTCAAAGCTCTTGCTTGAAGATGCATTACAAAAACAAAAACAAAAAGATGATTTTCTTTATGAGCTAAGATTAAAGCTGAATGAAATTGATAGTTTAAAATTAAAACCGGGAGAGCATGAAGAACTTGAAAATGAAAAAAATATTTTAAAGAATTATGAAAAGATATATCAGTATTCCTCTGAATGCCTGTCAATCTTAAGCGGAAACGAAAATAATTATTTTTCACTGATTTTCAACAATTCAAAACTTCTTAAAATACTTAAGGAATTTGAAAAAATAGACAAAAACATTTCAAGATTTTTACCCGGTATTGAAGAATACGGCATAATAGCTGAAGAATTGAATAATTACCTGAACTCTTTCATGCAAAATCTGGAGTTCAGTCCAAAAAAACTTGAAGATATACAGGAAAGAATATTTTTAATCAATGAAATAAAAAGAAAATATAATATGGATGTCCCGGAACTGATTGAATATAGGGAAAAATTGAAAGAACAGACAGATACCATTGAAGAAATAGATGACATAATCAGGGAGAGAACAAAAGATCTCGAAGATAAAAAAAATAAACTTATAAACGAAGCAGTAAAGCTGGAAAATTCCCGTAAAAAAATATCCCTGGATTTTGAAAAAAATATTATAAAAGAGATGCTTGATCTTAATTTTAAATCCGTAAGATTTAAGTCTGAAATTTCAAATACGGAAGGAGGGGATGCAGATTATGGCAACCGAAGAATCAGATTTACTTCCGAAGGAATTAACAGATGTGAATTTTTAATATCTCTTAACCCCGGTGAAGAGTTAAAAAGTCTTACAAAAATAGCTTCCGGAGGAGAGATATCAAGAATAATGCTTTCTCTTAAAAGCATTATCGGAAAAGCTGATAATATTCAGACAATGATATTTGATGAAATTGACTCCGGCATCGGAGGACAGACAGCTCTTGTAGTGGGAGAAAAACTTTACAAAATTTCGGTTTTGAAACAGGTCATCTGTATAACACATCTTCCCCAGATAGCAAGTTTTGCCGATAACCATCTATTCATAGAAAAGTATATCCATAAAGGTAAAACGAAAATTAAGATCAATGCACTTAATGAGGAAGATCGGATTCTGGAAATATCCAGAATGATGAGCGGTGCAAAACAAAGCGATGTGTCAGTAATGCATGCAAATGAACTGATAAGTCAGAGCAAGCTGATAAAAGAAGAAATAAAGGTATGATCGTTTCAGGAGTATATGAAGATTTGTTGAAATTATTGAAATAAAGGCTCATCCATGGTTTGCAGGAGTGCAGTTCCGTCCTGAATTCAAATCAAGGCCTGATAAACTGCATCCGCTATTCAGAAGCCTTATAGAAGCGGCAATAAAAAAAACAGACCTGCATAGCGCTGAAAGCCGTATGAAATAATTTGTATTCAATTAAGACATAATATTTTAAATGTTTGAAATAATAAAAAATAAACCTTTGGTAAAAGCGCTTGCTGTATTATGCGCCGTTTTGCTTGTGATTATTATTTTCCTCATCCCTTTAAGGGCATATATATACAACTCCGGAACATATATGAATTTATATGAAAAAAATGATGTTTTCGGCGAAATAGATAAGGATGATGCCATAAAGCTCACAGCCGGGATTATAAGTTTGCTGAGATACGGCAGCAATATTGATGAATTCAGATTAAAATCATCATATTCATTCTTTACATCCGATGAGATCAGTCATCTTTACGATGTACGGATTCTTATACAGAAATTTTTAATTACTCTTTATGCCTGTATAGTTTTATTTCTTATTTTTGCTTTTCTTATCATTCAGAAAAGTGTTTTATCTTATTTAAAAAATATTTCAAATATTTTTATCGGTTCTTCATGTATTGTAATTCTGTTAATTTTATTATTATATTTTTTCAGCAGCAATTTCATTTTCATCTTTGAAAGGTTCCATCATCTGTTTTTTCCTCAGGGCAACTGGGCTTTCCCGGAAGGCTCACTTCTGATAACTCTATTGCCTTTAAATTTTTTTTATGATTTTTTTATTAAAATACTGGTGACCGCAATGATTATATCTGTCATATTATTGCTGACAGGAATAATTTTTTATATTATTTACAGAATAAAGTCAGGCAGGAATGAAAGGGTTTCTTTAAAATAAATGTATAAAATAAATGAAAAAAGATTGTTGAATGAATTTTTTAAAATACTGTCAATAAAAAGCCCGACAAAAAAAGAAAAGGCATTATCCGTCTATCTTGAAGAACAATTTAAAAAATTGGGAATGACTGTCACTATTGATGACGCCGGAAAAAAATTTGGCGGTCAGACAGGGAACCTGATTGCCAGGTTCATTCCAAAATTTATAAAAAATAATTCTCCCATATTTCTTGGAGCTCATATGGATACAGTCTCAGTTGAAGGCGAGATAGTTCCTTTTATTACTGAGGATTTGATAATAAAAAACAGAAACAATAAAACCATACTTGGTGCTGATGATAAAGCTGCCATTGCTGCAATCATTGAAGCAATGAGAGTTATAAATGAGCATGAATTACAGACCGGCATTATTTATATAATACTTACTGTAGGAGAAGAAACTGCACTGCTTGGCTCAAAGTTTATCAATATGGACGATATTGAAGCAGATATAGGATTTGTATTTGATGCAGATGGAAATGTCGGCACTATTATAAACAAAGCTCCTTTTCATAACAGAATAGATTTGAAAATTACAGGAAAGGCTTCCCACGCAGGAGTCAGTCCTGAAAAAGGAATTAACTCCATAAAAGCTGCTGCTTTCGCTATTTCCAATACAGATTCAGGCAGGATAGATGATGAAACAACCTGTAATATCGGCAGGATAGAAGGGGGGACGGAGACTAATGTTGTCCCTGAAACGACAATAGTGAATATTGAAACCAGGAGCATGAATGAAAAAAAACTGGAAAATCTGACAAGCCGGATAATTGACAACTTTCATAAATCTTCATGCGAATATAAGGCAAAGCTGGAATACAGTGTCCTGCGGGAATATGACGGTTATGAAATCGAAGAAAATAATATAGCTGTGAGGATTGCCAGAAATGCAATAGAAAAAATAGGCAGAAAACCAAAATTAAGGCCGACCGGAGGAGGGAGTGATACAAATAATTTTAACTCGAAAAATAAAATTGCGGTTAATCTTACTTCGGGTTTTGAAAACTGCCATTCAACCGAAGAATATATATCATTTGAAGAATTAAAAAAATTGGCGGAGCTGATAATAGAAATATGCACTTACGAAGAAAGGTAATGTTTTGAATTACGACACTGAATTAAATAATGACGAAAAATTAATTGAAAAAAAAATAAGTTCAAAAGTTGTTTTTGACGGTAAGATAATAAAAGTCGCTTTTGATGAAATTCTGCTTCCTAATAATAAAAAAGCCACACGGGAAAAAGTCTGTCATCCGGGAGCAGTTGCGGTTGTACCGATAAATGAAAAAAATGAAGTAATTTTAATAAGGCAGTACAGATATCCCATCGAAGAGATCCTGATCGAAATTCCTGCAGGAAAACTTGATAAAAACGAACTTCCTGAAAAGTGCGCAAAAAGAGAACTGCATGAAGAAGTAGGGGCTACGGGCGGCAGGCTCATACATCTCTCTTCTTTTCTGACAACACCCGGATTTTCAAATGAGCTTCTTCATTTGTTTATGGCTGTGGATTTCAGAAATACCAAGAACAATCCTGATGAAGATGAATTTCTGCAAATAATAAAAGCACCTTTGAGCAAATGCATTTCATGGATTTATGATGGTACAATTAAAGATGCAAAAAGCATTATCGGCATTTTAATGGCAAAAGATTATATTGGCAAAGCTTCCGATAAAAACATTGCTAATTAAGGAGGATTGATTTTTGCAGAAATGAATAATCCAAAAGAACCTGACAATCA
>DUQM01000050.1 GCA_012837825.1 Actinomycetota bacterium
CAGAGAAGCTTTATCTGCCTTGGAAATGATTGGAATAATTGATATAAGGCCCGGCATAGGGGCTTTTGTCAAAAAACTTACAATCAATTCATTCTTTAACCCTGTCAAACTGAACTTTAAGCCAGATAATGAATTGATTCTTGATCTTCTTAGCTTTAGAGAGCTGTTCGAAACAATTATAGCAAAAGAGTCAGTCATAAAAGCTACTGATACTGATATCAAGAATCTTGAAGAAAATCTGGCACTTACAAAATTTTATATAGAAAGAGATAATATAAAGAAATTTGTTCAGCTGGACTACGAATTTCATGAAAAATTATCAGAATCTTCTCACAATAAAATAATCCACAGTATTTTTGAAATCATTTTTCCTTTATTGAAATATACAATAACAGAAATCCTGGTGAAAACCGCTCAATACCCTGATGTAATGAACAAATCCTATGACCACCATAAAGAAATAATGGAAAACATAATAAAGAAAAACAGTCAGAAAACCATTGAAAGCATAAAAAAACATCTGGAGTTTGTTAAAGGAAATTATAAAAAATTTCATCTGGCAAATAATGATTAAAAAAAATTTAAATATTTTAATTAATTACTAATGTTGTTTTTTCTTGGCAAAGTTAAAAAAAGGAGTAAGAATTGAAAAAGTTTCACCTAAGAGATATCTTTGCAAGCGGTAATTTTGGATTATTTGTCGCAGCTCTTGTTTTATTCGCAGTACTTTCCATTTTTTCTGACAGTTTCCTGACATCTTATAATATGTATACTATAGGCAGAACTTTATCTCTTTATGCATTTATAGGATTATCCCAGGCACTTGTCCTTGTTGTGGGAGACATGAATCTTTCAGTGGGGGCTATTGGCGGACTTGCAACAATCACAGCCGGTTATCTTATAGATATACACCATATGCCGGGATGGATTGCGGTTGCCGTTGCCCTGCTTGTAGGAATAGCCTGCGGAGTTTTTAACGGTTTGATAATTACGAAATTCGGCATTAATTCCTTTATTGTAACACTGGCAACTTCTTTTATTTTTACAGGCATAAATTATGGTTTTACCCAGGGCTTCTCTTTCGTAAATATTCCTGAATCATTCACTCTTTTAGGAAAAGGTCAGATATTCGGAATACCTTCATTGTTCATCTTCCTTATTTTCTGTCTGATAATTTTATTTTTATTTTTCAGATTTTCAATTGCAGGAAGAAGACTACTGGCAGTGGGGGAAAATTCAGAAGCTGCAAAGTTTTCAGGAGTAAATGTAGATAAAATAAAATTATTAAGCCATATCCTCTCAGGTTTTATAGCAGGGCTTGCGGGTGTTCTGTATATCTCAAGGATGGGGACATCAAGCCCCGTAACCGGACAGGACTGGCTTATCATCTCATTTGCAGTTGCGATTATCGGAGGAACAGGCTTAAGCGGTGGTTCTCTGACCGCTTTCGGACTTTTAATAGGTGCAATAATCATGGTAATGATAAAAAACGGCCTGGTCGTGCTACAGACAAACGTTTACTGGGAGCAGTCATTTCTGGGATTGCTCATTCTTGTAGCTGTCGGCATTGACAGGATAAGAACAGTTTACAACCAGAAAAAACTATTATCCTGATAAATTTTACGATAAATATTTTAAATTTCCAAAATGATAGTAAATACCAATTAATAAAAAGAAGAGAGGTAATAAAATGATAAAAAAATTATTTACCTTAATGTCAATTGCGGCAGTTATTGCCACAATTGGACTAGTAAGTTTCAGCTGTCAGGCTGCTTCTGCTGCTGAAACTACTGCGGCTGCTGAAACTACTGCGGCTGCTGAAACCACTGCGGCTACTGAATCTGCCAAAAATTACAAGTTGGCATCATATTGGCCTGCAGTACATCCTTATTTTGAATCTGTTAAAAAAGGACTGGCAAAGCACAAAGAAGATTTCGGAGTAGAAATTTATGCACAGATAGGAACTGACTGGACACAGCCTACTGAAAATGAACAGGTTGA
>DUQM01000051.1 GCA_012837825.1 Actinomycetota bacterium
CCCAAATCTGTCCAGGAAGCTATCAGCGCTACAAAAAATATGCTCAGAGACTCTGAAGATTATGCAAGAAAAGCATTCGATCCTTTTGAAAAAATGGTTGCGCATGTATTTAAAAATTATGAAAAGGAATTAAAAGAAGCGGATGCGCTTGATTTTGACGATCTTCTGCTTTTTACGGTAAATCTTTTTAAGGAATATCCTGATACTCTTCAGAAATATCAGCAGCAGTTTAAATATATACTGGTAGATGAATTCCAGGATACCAATCTTGCCCAGAACGAACTTATTCTTATGCTGTTTGATGGCAGAAACAAAGTATTTGCAGTGGGAGATGACGATCAGAGTATTTATTCGTGGCGGGGAGCTCAGATAAAAAACATAATTAATTTTGATAAAAATTTTGGCAATACAAGAATAATCAAACTTGAACAGAATTATAGATCCACATCAAACATACTCGGCGCTGCAAATGAACTTATCAGGAACAATTACTCAAGAAGCAAAAAAGAGTTGTGGACAAGCAATCCTGCAGGTGAACTTATAACCAGATACAGGGCGCAGAACGAACAGGAAGAAGCAAAGTATATCGCTGAGAAAATATTAAAAATAAAAGACAATGAAAATAAGAGCTTTAAGGATTTTGCCATATTTTACAGGACCAATGCCCAGTCCAGAGTGATTGAAGAGACTTTTATAAGAGAAAAAATACCTTACAGAATTTTTGGGGGCCTTAAATTTTATGACAGGAAAGAAATCAAGGATATGCTTGCTTACTTAAAGCTTGTCTCCAACCCCAATGATTTTGTGAGTTTACAGAGAGTCATAAATGTTCCTGCCAGAGGCATAGGAAAAGTATCCATGGACAATATCGCAAAATATGCTTTTAAGAATGATATAAGTTTCTGTGAGGCATTTTATGATTTTGACAAAATAAATACTTTGAATTCGGGCATAAAATCAAAAATCAGGAACTTCATAAAGCTTATTGAGCTACTGGCTGATTATGCTATGAAAAATACAATAAGCCGGACCCTGGAGTTTATATGGGAAAAGACGGGTTATATAAAAGAGCTAAATGAAGAGAATACGATTGAGGCTATGAGCAGGATAGAAAACCTGCGAGAGCTGCTCACGGTTATCAAAGAGTTTGAGGAGAGGCATGAAACCGCAAATTCAGAGAAGCTTGAACTTGTTGAGTTCCTTCAGGAAATTGCTCTGATTTCCGATATTGATAATTTCGATGAAAGTGCCGATACAGTTATTCTTATGACCCTTCATAATGCCAAAGGGTTGGAGTTTGACAATGTGTTTATGATCGGAATGGAAGAAGGCATTTTCCCTCACATAAGAAGTATAACTTCCGGCTATGATGATATTGAGGAGGAAAGAAGACTTTGCTATGTGGGAATGACCAGGGCAAAAAACAAACTTATTATGACTTCTTCAATAATGCATTTTATTTACGGAGACCAGCGTGAGAGGCTTGTTTCCAGATTTATTGAGGAGATACCGAAAAAGTATTTTATAGATGAAAATCCGTTAGTAAAAAATCAGTTTATTTTTTCACGGAACAGGGTAAAGAAAGATATTAATCCTGATTTTAAAAGGGAAAAAGACTTTATGGGGTTTGCAACAGGGGATATTGTTGAGCACAAACTATGGGGAGACGGCGAGATACTGAGGGTAAAAAATATTACCGATGATCTGGAGTTGGATGTTGCTTTCAAGTCCGCCGGTCTTAAGAAGCTGCTTGCAAGTATTGCTCCCATAAAAAAGAAGAGCAAATGATTTTACAGCTAAATATAAATATTTTTTATATGAATTTTAAGAGATATATGTTTTATAATATAGGGGATTATGCAGCAGGAAAATAAAGCAATAATTGATACAACTCTTGAGCTGGTAAAAATAGATTCACGCAACAGGCCTCATGGTGAAGACGAAATTTCCAGCTATATTTCTGATTTTCTTGAAAAAATAAGAGTCGATAATGCAATTATCTCCCATGAAAAAGACAGAAAAAGTCTTATCGCATATTATCCCGGAACTGAATCCGGGAGAAATCTTCTGATGTGCGGACATCTTGATACAATCAATATTGATTCTGTTGAAGGCCCCGATAACAGCATTATGGCAGATGTCAGGGGCGGGAAAATGTTCGGGCTGGGAACATCAGACATGAAGGGCGGAGTGGCAGCCATGCTTTATGCTTTAAAAGAACTTGTCAGAACCAACTTCAAACCCAGATATGATATATTTTTTGCATTCACGGGAGATGAGGAAGCAGATAAAGCAGGAGCGCTGCATCTTCTCGAAAATGAGTTAACGAATAATACCAGGCTTATGATAGTGGGGGAGCCGACAAATCTTAATCTTGGCCTTGGCTCAAAAGGTCAGATATGGTTTGAAGTAAAATTCAAAGGCAAGGCAGCCCATGGCTCAACACCCGACAAAGGGAAAAGCGCAGTGCTTATGGCGATGAATTTTATTTCCCAGATTCTGGAACCGGAATTCTTTGTTAAAAATGAAAAGTTCTTTCCGAAAAGCACTGTAAATGTGGGTTTCTTAAATGCAGACGGTCCGTTCAATGTCGTACCTGACACATGTGTCGCAGGCCTGGATATAAGACTATCTCCTCCTGAAACGGTTGAGAATGTCAAAAAAAAGATAAAAGATATATTGTCATCTTCGTTCAGAAAGAATGAGTATGAGCTTAAAATAGTCGACAGTCTTGATGCATCTTTTGTTCAGCCGGAAAGCAGAATGGCAAAGGAGATTAAAAAGATAATAGGACGGCATGCATCAGGGAAAAGAAAGATTGCCCTGTCTTATGCAACCGATGGCTCTGTGTTAAATACCTATGCATCAGTTCCGGTAATAATACTTGGTCCCGGAATTCCCGAAGTTATTCACAACAGGGATGAATATATTCCTCTTGAGAACATTATTAACGCTTCCAGGATTTATACCGATATAATGCTTGATATCGGAAAAATAATCTAAATATTAAGCAGGCTTAATATTTCTTCTTTGATTTTTATAAAATCAGCTGATGAAAACACGCTGATGTCTCTTGGCTTTTTTAAATTTATTTCCAGAATTTCAATGACCGTTGCGGGTCTTTTTGATAAAACATATATCTCATCTGAAAGAAAAACAGCTTCATCTACCGAGTGGGTTATAAAAAGTATTGAAGACCGGAATCTGCTTATAAGTTCCTGAAGCCAGAGCTGCATTTTTCTTCTGGTTATTGCGTCCAGTCCTCCGAAAGGTTCATCAAGAAGCATGATGTCATTAGAAAACATGTATGAGCGCAGGAAAGCTGCTCTTTGCTTCATGCCTCCCGAAAGCTGGCTTGGATAGTAATTCTCAAATCCTTTCAGGCCGAAGACTTCAAAGAATCCCAGAGCTGTTTTTCTTGCAGATTCCTTTTCTTCACCTTTAAGGACAACAGGCAGACTTACATTATCAAGAATTGTAAGCCATGGCAAAAGAAGATCTTTCTGGCGCATATAGCTTACCCTTCCTGTTCTTCCGGTATATTCTATTCCTTCTATGAAAACGCTGCCCCTGTCAGGCCTGTCAAGTCCTGAAATAATCTCAAACAATGTAGTCTTTCCACAGCCGCTCGGCCCTATTATAGATACAATCCTGTTTTCTTTCAGGGTCAGGCTGATATTTTCAATGGTGTCAAGGTCGCTGTAGCTCTTTTTTATTTCAGTTACTTTTATTTTGTCATTCATTATTCAAGAAACTCGTTTGTATAGGCATTTTTATAGTCCAGCTTCCGGGTGATTAATTCATTTTCAAACATCCAATCTGAAAAGTTTTTCCATATTTCTTCTTCCATATAACCCCACTTTCCGTTTTCAGGCATATATCTGCTGCTCAGATACTGCTGGCTTTTCAATACTATTTCCCTGTCAAGCTCAGGTGCGTTTTTTAATAAAATCTCTGCGGATTCATCGGGATTTTCAATTGCGTAAAGATAGCCTTTACGTGTTGCATCCACAAATTTCTGCACAAGCTCTTTTTTGCCTGAGAGTGTCTTCTCGGAGATAATTATGGCAGGAGTATAGAAATCAAGTCTTTTATCAAAATCCTGCAGAAGCATGAAGTTGATATCAAAATCCTTTATCTCTGATGCTATTCCGTCCCAGCCATAAAAAATCCAGGAAAAATCCACATCTCTCTGTACGCTTGTAATAAAGTCCGAAGCTCCTATGTTTACAATGCTTAGTTTTGAAAAATCAGCATCATATTTTTCCATAAGACCTTTTAGCATCGCATCTTCTGCCGGTGAACCCCATCCGCCGTATATTTTATTTTCAAAATCCCTGGGGGTGGTTATATTTTTTTCTTTCATGGATGCAAATCCTGAAGTGTTGCGGGGAATTATCGCCGCTATTGCCACTACCGGCAGTGACGGACTGGCAGTCCTTGCATATATAATCTGTTCCTGATAGCTTATCCCGAATTCTCCTTTGCCGGCAGCAATAAGGTCTGCTGAGCCTCCCTCAGCAGGCTGCACTATATCTGCCCCAAGACCGGCTTCCCCATAATAACCTTTTTCCTTTGCGACATAGATGCCGGTATGATTTGTATTCGGTACCCAGTCAAGGACAATGGTTATCTTTTCTGTTTTAAACTTGCCTGATTCTGTATTACTGCCGTCTGTGCCGGCTTTGTCGCAACCTGCAATCAGCACTGTGGCAGCTATTGCTGCAAGCGCCATAAATAAAATTAATTTAAATCTTCTTTTTTCAGTTTTTATTTAAATCCCCCCTATATTAAGATAATAAATTTTACCGATAATATTTGTTTTTTAGCTGACAGATTATTTATTCTTTATTCTTCAAGAACTTCATTTTTTTCAAATTTTTTCCAGGGCATTGATTTTTTTTCTATTGCATCAATCAGTCTGATGAACAAAATGCTGAGTATGGTAATAATAAGTATTGCTCCAAATACTTTATCTGTTGCAAATGAATGTTTTGCCCTAATCATGAATACTCCTATGCCATCTTTGCCTCCGACCCATTCGCCTATGGTCGCACCCGTGATGCTGTAAGTGGCTGCTATTTTCAGGCCTGAAAAGAAGCCCGGAAGCGAAGATGGGAGTTTTATATATTTGTATATATGAAATCTATTGGCTTTCATGGATTTCAAAAGGTTTATCTGTTCATAATCAGCATTGGCAAATCCTGACAGAAGGCTGACGGTTATTGGAAAAAAGCATATCAGAATAACTATTATTATTTTAGGAAGCAGTCCATAACCGAACCATATTATAAACAGAGGCGCAAGAGTGATTATCGGTATGGTCTGCGATGTTATAAGGAGCGGATATAATATTTTATTTACAGCCTTAAATGAATCCATAAGCACTGAAGTTATAAAAGCAAGCACCATTGCAATAAGAAATCCTGACAGAGTTTCAATAATAGTGATTATAAGATCAAACCGGTATAATCTGAAATTTATAAAAACCGATGATAATATTTTTGTCGGTGCAGGCAGGATGTATTCAGGGAAAGCGCCTGTTCTTGAAACAATCTCCCAGACTGCAAGAATAAGAATAAAAAAAAGTACTGAGTAGAAATTAAAAACTATATTTTTTTTCTTTTTCATTTTTTTAACCAACCGCATGTTTGTCATATTTCCTTCACAATCAGCAGAACTCCTTCAGAAAAATCCATCCTGGCGACATCATCCGTAAAAATATTGCTAAGGCCTCTGATCGGAGAAAATAAAAGTTTTTCGTTTTTTAATTTATACTTTAAGCCTTCTGTGTTTATAAAAAAGGTATACGGTGTCATGGAAAAGACAGATATCTTTTTTCCGGTCCTGCCCGAAATACTTGTCGACTGCCTTAATACGGATATTTCAAAATTTTCATCCATTATCTTCAGATCGATTCCATTGTAATTCTCTGAAAAAAGATTGAATATATTTGCAAGACTGTGATCTATTCGATTGCCGAGGGCTCCTGCAATAATGATCTGTCTGCAACCCTTTTTAACTGCATAATCTATTGCAAGCTGTGTATCGCTTTCATCTTTATTTTTTGAAAATTTTATTATCTCTGCCTTCCTGTTTATAGTGACAAAATACTCTATATCATTTTCTGCGGCACTATCCATGTCGCCGATTATAATATCGGGGCACAGATCCATATTTCTGCAAAGAGAAACAGCTCCGTCCGCAGATATTATCAAGGTGTCTTTATCCAGGTCATAATAATTTTCAAGATTACTTTTGATTTTTTGAAAATCCTTTATCTCGCCGTTTGATATAATCAAACAATTCTTCATTTTCATAACCTCTGTTTTTTCTGATTCATTTAAATTTTTCATATCCTGCATATTGATAAAAATAAATTTAAGTAAATCGGTAAAAAGAAAAGAAAATTTCAAAATAAAATAATAAAATAATAAAATAAAAAAACCGCCATACACATAAATGCAAGCGGCCTTTTAAAAACATTCCTACGCTAGCATTACCTAGGTCAGGTTCAAAGGGTCGATTGGTATTCCAATCCTCTCAGCTAAAAAGCTCCCCGAACTTAAATTAAATTTTTAAAAAAACAAAACTGATTTATACAGAACATATTAATCAAAAAAAGCCTTATTGTAAATAGTCAGGCTTCTTTTGGCTTCAAAATACTTTTTTTATAGTATAATATTGTTTTTATAAAGGCAGAGTGAGAAATGAAGCTCAATCAGAGAAAAAAAGAAATATTAAAAAACATAATAGACAGCTTTATAGACAAAGCCGAACCTGTTTCATCAAGCTATATTGCTGAAAACAATAAATTAAATCTGAGTTCTGCAACAATCAGGAAAGAGATGTCCGAGCTTGAGGAGATGGGTTTTCTGTCTCATCCCCACACATCTGCAGGCAGGGTACCGACCGACCAGGGATACAGATATTATGTTGATAATTTTGTCCTTAAAGGCCAGCTTGTTAAAGCCGGTATCGGAAAGAAGAATCTGCCCATAAATATCCCGGTGGATAAAAATATGGATCTTGAAAAAATACTTATTCTTGCTGCTGAGCTTCTTTTTAAATTTACAAATTATCTTTCCATGGTTGTTGCGCCTGAAATAAACAGAAACAGGTTCAGGCATATAGAAATAATTAATTTCGGAAGCGATAACAGATATATGTTTATTTTAATTACAGATTCAGGCAGAGTGATAAAAGCATCTTTTGAAATCGAAGGCGAATATAATGACCTTGATCTTCAGAGAGTAAGAAACATACTCAACACGGAATTAAAAAACAAATATATACATGAGATAAATGAAAATCTTAAAATAAAGATTCTTGAGAATGAAGGCTCTCTTCTTTTCATGATAAATAAAATGCTGAAAATAATAAAAAGTTTTGAGGAAAATACCAGCCACTACAACCGTATATTTATAAAAGGCGCTTTAAGCATTTTGAAAGATCCGGAATTCATCGATTTCAACAAAGTCAAAAACATTATAGATCTTCTTGAAAATGATTATCTTCTTATGGAACTGCTTGAAAATTATTCCTGTGATGAGGAAATAGATGTCAGAATAGGCAGTGAGATTTATGGAAAAGATACCTGCGACTTAAGCCTTGTATCGACAAAATACTGCTATGATGGAAATTCCATAGGTTCAATAGGGATAATAGGCCCTAAAAGAATGGATTATTTTAAAGTAATAAACACTTTAAGCACTTTCAGGGCAAATCTGACAGATGCTCTTAATCTGAAAAGTTAACTCTAAAATAAACATCTTTTTATTTTAATTATCGGAGACAGAAAATAGACAGAAAAAAGACTTATTACAGGGGAAGTATTTTTGCATTTTTTTTATTTTCCATTAAAATAAAATATTTGCTTGTGATTATTTAACGGATAATTTTTAAATTAGAGGAA